>DCGI01000075.1:0-375 GCA_002315475.1 Christensenella sp. UBA1782
GGGCGGGGTTGCATCCGCTCCCTTCTCGATTCTGTCGGTCTTTATTTCTTTTCCGTCCCAATCGACGAACAGTACCGTAATACGATTGTCAAAACTGCCGTATACGTTTACGTCCCGAGCCGGCATGACGGAAGGCAAATTCTCCCATCCGCCGAAAGTCCCTTCTCCCGTCGGCGTCCCCTCTGCCGCCACCGTTTCCCCGAAGGCGTACGTTGCTTCTTTATATTTTACTCCGTCCACGTAATAGGTTAACGTGTAGGCGGCTCGGCTGTAACGAGCCGTCAAAGTGAGGTCGGCGCATACCGCCGAATACGAAGTAAATTTTCCGTCGTTCACCCCTTCTCCCGTATACCAACCTTCAAAAGTATACCCTTC
>DCGI01000075.1:422-11607 GCA_002315475.1 Christensenella sp. UBA1782
CCGAAACCTTCGCTACATTCACCGTTCCTTCGCCGGCGTCGAACGAAACGGTGTGTTCGGTTTTTTGTACCGTTCCCGCTTCTCCTTGCTTTCCTTCTTTGCCTTGTATGTTCAAAAGGATATTCCACTTCGTTCCGTCAAAAGTATAGACGTCGCAAGTATCGACGTTCAAATAATAATCCCCCTTCGATGCCGCAATACCCGACGGCGTTCCCTTGCCCGAAAACCATTGCGTTCCGTTCATCCCGTCTTTACCGTCCCGACCGTCCTTTCCGTCTTGCCCGTCCTTTCCTTTTTCGCCGTGCAAAGAACAAATTTTTATCCAAACGCTGCCGTCGAACGAATACGCGTCGCCGCTATCTATATCCAAATACAAATCGCCCGACTCGGCGTCTTCGACGGCACTCGGTTTTCCTGGCAAGGCATACCACTTGGTACTTTTACCGTCCGCGCCGTCTTTCCCGTCACGACCGGCATCCCCCTTTTCCCCTTGCAGAGAAGATAACTCCAAAATATCTATCCAGTTCTCGCCCTTCTTCCATTGCAGAACGTCTTTTTCAATGCGAAAACAAACTTCCAAAGGGATTTCTCCCACCTTGACGTCTTCTTCCGCTCCGTCGTAACGCACCCAAAGTTCTCCGTCTTCGATTTTCAAAGCCGCAATACCGACACCGTCTTTGCCGTCAACGCCGTCTTTTCCGGCTTCTCCCTTTTCGCCGTCTTTCCCGACCAAAGAAGCAAGGTATTCCTCTTCCGTCCCCGTATACCCGTTCTGGACGGCGATTTCATAGACGGATTCTCCGCCTGCTTCTTCTTTATCGCACGCCGAAAACAAACACAATGCGCCCAACGCGATACAACAAACGGCAATCAACTTTCTTTTTTTCATCGGTATGTCCTTTTTATAAGAGTTCTCTCAAAGTATACCAAGAGAATGCGCTAAATGCAAGAAAAAAAACTTTTTTATCTTGACGGTACGGTATTTTAACGATATTACTTACGTTCTGTGAACCAAAACAAACGCAAAGCTTCGAATTACTCGGCTAACGGAAAATTATCATCAATATATAATATATATCGCCACGACGATACGTGCAAAAACTTTTACGGCGTATTGCGAAAGTATTTTCGTTTTTAACCTCGAAATGGCAGTTCGTTTCAAAACCGGTATTTTTTATAAGGAACCGGAATTTTTTTGCCGATACTCGACGGGCGTCATGCCGAAAAACTTTTTGAAGCGTTTATGAAAATAGCCGCAGTCGTCGTAGCCGACCTCTCTGGCGATGTCCACCACTTTGCGGTCGGTTTCCGTCAAAAGACGGGCGGCTTGGTTCATCTTAACGGAGAGGACGTACTCTATGGGCGTTTGCCCCGTTTCGGCACCGAAAAGACGACAGAGTTTGGAAACGCTGCCCTCACAAAACTCGGCAATGTCGGTCAGACGTATTTCTTTGTCGTAGTTCTGCTCCATGTAGTCGAGAATCCGCCGTACCGTTTCCGTTTTTCCCGTCGCTACGTTGCCTTCCGAAAAAATACCGCTCACCCGTCGAACGGGCTTTCCGTCTTCTCCGACCGCAAACACCGCAAGCCTTTCTCCCGCTCGAATCGCCTCTTCCGCTTCCTTTTGTTCCGTCAAAACCAATCGAATCATATTTCTTTTTCCCATCCTATTTTGCTTTGACAAAATAATACCATAAAATAGCAATATTGTCCAATGATTTCCACTTACAAATGGTTTATAATGGGAAGTACAAAAACAAATAATAATAAAAGGAGATTTTTTTGTTATGAGAAAAGCATTTATTTGCCCTACTAAGTACGTACAAGGTGAGAACGAGCTTTTGAACTTAGGCTATTTTGTAAAAACCTTCGGGGATAAAGCCCTTTTGATTGCCGATCCGTTTGCCCTTACGCTTGTCAAAGATAAATTGGAAGCGACTCAAAAGAAATTCGGTGTAGAATTCGTTTCGTGTGGAGATATTTTCCAAGGCGAATGCTCCCGTACCGTCGTGAAAAAGTTACAAGAAGTTGCCAAAGCGAACCAATGCGCCTGCACTATCGGTCTCGGCGGCGGAAAAGCCATCGACACCAGCAAGTGCGTAGCCGCCGGCAGTAACTTGATCATCTGCCCGACCATCGCCGCCACCGACGCACCCACTTCTCACAGTGCCGTCATGTATTTTGACAACCACGAATTCGACGACTACGCCTATTTCCGTCAAAACCCGAGTGTCGTATTGATCGACTTGAACGTCATCGCCAACGCTCCCGCACGTTTCCTCGTATCCGGAATGGGCGACGCATTGTCCACCTATTTTGAAGCCAGAGCCAACGTTCGTTCGGTCAGCAACGTAAACGCAGGACTTCCCTGCGGTGCCGACAGAAAGGCAGGAACCTTACTCGGCTACGGAACGCATACCGCTTTTGCTCTTGCCGAACTCTGCTATAAGAACTTACTTTCCGACGGTTCCAAAGCTAAGACCGCTTGCGAAAACAAGTGCGTAACGGGTGCTTTCGAAAAAATCGTAGAAACCAACATTCTTCTTTCCGGTCTCGGATTTGAATCGGGTGGTTTGGCTGCAGCGCACGCCATTCACGACGGTATCACCATCGTTCACGAAATCCACAACAACAACTTCCATGGCGAAGTCGTGGCTTTCGGTACCATCTGCCAATTGGTTTTGGAAAACGCTCCCACCGAAGAACTGTACGAAGTCCTCGATTTCTGCTTGGACGTAGGTTTGCCGGTATGTATCAGAGACCTCATGACCAACAAGAAGACGGGCGAAGTCGCCAGAGATTCTTTGACCGATGAAGAAATCGCCGCCGTCGCGAAGAAGACCTGCATTCCGGAAGAATCCATCCACAATATGCCCTTCATCGTTACCGAAGAAATGGTCGCCGCCGCTATCAAGACCGCCGATAAGATTGGTTTTGAATACAAATACGGTTACGAAGACTAATTTCCCGCAAAAAACACCATGCAAGAGAGGAGTTTTCTCCTCTCTTGTTATTTGAAAAACCATAAAGGAGAATTTGTATTATGAAAAAAATTATGAATACCCCCGAGACATTCGTCTATGATATGTGTCACGGGCTTGCTAAGGCTCATCCCGATTTGGAATTCGTAGAAAAGTTCAAAATTGTCAAGAAGAAGGACATTAACGACGATAAAGTCAGCTTGATTTCGGGCGGTGGTTCGGGACACGAACCCGCTCATGCCGGTTTTGTCGGAAAAGGCATGTTGGACTGTGCCGTTTGCGGTGACGTTTTCGCTTCCCCTTCTCAAGTACAAGTCTATAACGCCATCAAAGCCTGCGCCACCGAAAAAGGTGTTTTGCTTATCATTAAAAACTACTCGGGCGACTGCATGAACTTCAACAACGCCATGAGTGACGCACAAGAAGACGGCATCAAAGTCGACGCTGTATACGTCAACGACGATATTGCCGTAAAAGACAGCCTTTATACGGTAGGACGTCGTGGCGTCGCCGGAACGGTACTCGTACACAAATGCGCCGGTGCCGCCGCCGAACAAGGCAAAGAACTTGCCGAAGTCAAAGCCGTCGCCAACAAAGTCATCGAAAACGTTCGTTCTTTCGGCTTTGCTTTCACTTCCTGCACCGTACCCGCCGCCGGTCATCCGACTTTTGAAATCGGAGACGACGAAATGGAATTCGGTGTCGGTATTCACGGCGAACCCGGACGTTTCCGTGAAAAAATCGACTACTCGAAAGGCACTTTCAGCGATGACCTCGCCAGAAGAATCGTAACCGACCTCGAAGAAGACCTCAAAGTAAAAGCGGGCGAAGAAGTCGTCCTCCTTATCAACGGTTTCGGCGGAAGTCCTTTGCAAGAACTGTACATTTTGAACAACTCCACCACGAAGGCACTCGAAGCCGACGGCATTAAGATTTATCGCACCATCGTCGGAAACTTCATGACGTCCATCGACATGGCAGGTGCTTCCATTTCCGTTTTGCGTGTAGACGAAGAACTCAAAAAGCTCATCGACTACCCCGTCAATGCTCCCGCACTGACTTGGGGCGGAGCGATGAACGCACAAGCGGAAGCCGCCGTAGAAGCGATGAACGCCATTGCCAAAGCTCTCAATATCACCCCCGCCGCCGCTCCCGTAGCCGCTAAAAAGGCAAAGAAAGCCGAAGAAGCCGCTGCGGATGCCGCCGTTTACGAAGTAAAAGGCACCCCCGCCGTCGGTGAAACCATCAATACCGCCGCTTTTGTAAAAATCGTCGAAAAAATGGCGGACGTCATCATCGAAAACGAAGTTCCTTTCTGCGAAGCCGACAAAATGGGCGACGGAGACTTCGGTATGAGCATTGCCAAAGGGTTTAAGCAACTGAAAACCGACTGGGCAACCCGCAAAAAGGGTGACATCGGTCAATTTTTGGTGAGCTGCTCCGAAATTATCAAAGAATACTGCGGCGGTGCTTCCGGCCCTATCTGGGGCAGTGCCTTCAAGTATGCCGGAAAAGCCGTACTCGGCAAGGAAGAAATCGCCTTAAAAGACCTTGCGTTCCTCTTCACCGAAGCCAACCGCGGCGTCTACGAAACCGGCAAAAAATCCTTCGGAAAGGGTGCGGAAATCGGCGATAAGACGCTTGTCGACGCTTTGAAGCCCTGCGCCATGGCTCTCACCAAAGCCGCCGAAGAAGGCAAGAAACTGCAAGACGGTATCGACCTCGGTGCCAAAGCCGCTCACGACGGTGCCGAAGCCACCAAAACGCACGTGGCCACCCTCGGCAGAGCCGGAACGGTCGGCGAACGCTCCATCGGTTACCCCGATGCCGGCGCACATGGTTTGGACGTCATCTTCAACGAACTCGCTAAGTTTATCAAGGCTAAGAAGTTCTAATTTTTAACAATCCATAACACAAAGAGGGGGGAGAAAACCTTTTAACAAAAGAGTTTTCTCCCCCTTCCCCTTTTTCCAAAAGAAAAAAGAACGATTAGGACTTTTTTTAGAGACCAAAGAAATAGTTCTCCAAAAATAAATAACGTGATTGCGTTTTTTTGATAAAACAATACTGTGATGATTGCGCTTTTTTGATTTTTGTATTATAATATGATTGCGTATTTTATTTTTGGGCGGTGATATAAATGTTTGAAAGAAAAGTTTATAATCAACTTATTCAATGGAAAAATGAGACTAATGGAAATAAGGCAATTTTAATAGAAGGTGCTAGACGTATCGGGAAATCTACAGTTGTAGAGGAGTTTGCTAAAAACAATTATAAAAGTTATATTCTAATTGATTTTTCTAAAGTTAAAGAATCCATAAAAGAAGCATTCAATAATCTTCTTGATAATTTGGATTCTTTCTTTATGATTTTATCAGTTGAATATGATACACCTCTTTATAAAAGAGAATCTGTTTTTATTTTTGATGAGGTTCAATGTTTTCCAAGAGCAAGACAAGCCATTAAGCATTTAGTTAAAGATGGTAGATATGATTACATCGAAACAGGATCATTAATTTCAATTAGAGAAAACACAAAAAACATATTAATCCCCTCGGAAGAAAGAAGTATTAGAATGAATCCTATGGATTTTGAAGAATTTGCACTTGCTATGGGTGAAAAAATGTTAATTTCATATATTAAAGAATGTTTTACAAATAGCACACCTTTATATGATACACTTCATAAAAAGGCAATGTTCTTATTCAAACAATATATGTTAGTAGGCGGAATGCCTAAAGCTGTAGACGAATTCATTTCAAATCAAAAGCAATTTCCTCAATGTGAAAAAGAAAAAAGAGATATTTTAAAAACATACAGGGATGATATACATAAAATAGACCGTTCGTATAAAGCCAAAGTATTATCTGTTTTTGACCAAATACCCTCATTCCTATCACAACACGAAAAAAGAGTAAGAATTAATTCTATTTCCGCCGAAGGTACTGCTATTAATTATGAAGAAACATTTTTTTGGTTATCAGATTCCATGATTTGCAATGAGTGTTTTTTATGCACAGATCCAAACATTGGTCTTTCTTTAAATGAAAAAAGGAATTATGTTAAATGTTATATGGGAGATACAGGTTTGTTACTTACTCACACATTTGATGAAAGTGAAGATAGAACAATAAATTACCATAAAGAATTATTGTCGGATAAATTATCGATGAATAAAGGAATGTTTTTTGAAAATGTAGTCTCTCAAATGTTAGTTTCAAAAGGACACAAACTTTATTTTTATACCAGATATAACGAAGAAAAGCACAGAAATGACATTGAAGTGGATTTTTTACTAACAACCGGAAACAAAGTTTCTCAAAAGTTGATACCTATTGAAGTTAAATCATCAAAATCATATAAGGTAGAATCATTGATTAAATTTATCAATTTATTTAAAGACAGAATTGATAAAGCATATATTATTCATCCCAAAAATCTATCAATCAGAGAGGATGGCATTATTTGCATCCCTGCATATATGACATTTTGTTTATAAAATAAAAGCTAATCACTCAATACAAGTGGTTAGCTTTTGAAAATCCCTAATGAAGATAACTATTTCTCGTTCTTTCCGCAAAAACGTATATACGATAAATCGCCTATCGAACACGAGTCCCTTCCCGTAGGGAAGGTGTCGGCGGTAGCCGACGGATGGGGGAATTTTGGGAAAGATAGGTACGGGAAGGAAACCTTTTCTTAAAAAAGGTTTCCTTCCCGCCCTTTTTATCTTGAAAAACTCTTTTTTTTGTGGTATTCTATTCCCATGAAGAAATTGTGTGTTGGGTTCTTATCGATTTTTTGTCTTTTCTGCCTTTTTTCCTGCGGAAAACCCTCGTATACCGTCAATTTTATGGTAGACGATACCGTTTACTCTACGAAAACGACGGAGGGACAAATCACTTTACCCGATACGCCGACGAAAGAAGGATTTACTTTTCAAGGCTGGTTTTTGGATAGTGCGTACAGCACCCCTCTTGGGGACAGCGTTTCTTCCGATGTTCTCATCTATGCCAAATGGGAAGAAATCCCTTGTTATTTCGGACATACCAAAGGGGAATTGCATATAGAAAACGAATTCTCCCCCTCCTGCACGGCAGAGGGTGGCTATCAAGAAGTTTTTTATTGTACCGTTTGCAATATCGAAATATCCCGAACCGATAAAATTCTTTCCAAAGTCGAACACGAATTTTCCGACACGTGGACGGTCGATACGGCGGCGACTTGTGCCGTCGTCGGCTCAAAATCCCGTCACTGTTTACACTGCGACGCCAAAACCGACGTTACCGAAATCCCGACGTATGCACACCAATACGGTTCTTGGGCGACGGTGTCCGCAGCGACCTGTTCTCAAGAAGGTTTGCGCAAAAAGATTTGTTCCGTCTGTTTGCAAGAACAAACGGAACCTATTACCAAAAAAGCACATTCCTTCGGTTCTTGGTCGACGGTGTCCGCACCCACCTGTCAAGCGGAAGGACAAAGAAAGCATGTTTGTTTGGTTTGTCAAGAAGAAGTTTTCGAAACCATGGCAAAAACCACTACGCACAATTATTCTACGGACTGGACAATCGACCGAGAACCGACCTGTTCGATGAAGGGCGAAAAATCCCGTCATTGTGTCGTTTGTGATGCACGCACATCCGTTTCTCTCGTCGATACCGTTCCGCACGATTATTCGGGAACCGACGCCACCGTTTGCACCGATTGCGGTCATCATAAAAGCGGTATGCAGATTGCCACGCCCACCGTTTCGGTCAGCGGCGATACGGCCTCTTGGAAGAAAATTGCCGGTGCGAGCGGTTATCGGTATACCATTACCGACCATAAAGGGGTTCTTGTCAAAACGGGAAAAATCGGCAGTAACGTTTCCGCCGACCTATACGTCGTTTTGGCAGAAGGGCAATCGGTCATCGTACAGGCAATTCCGAGTAACAACGAAAACTTCGACAGCAATTATTCTACCAAAGCCACCCGAAACTTTTCCGCCGTTTCCAAC
This sequence comes from Christensenella sp. UBA1782, assembly GCA_002315475.1. Classification (GTDB taxonomy): domain Bacteria; phylum Bacillota; class Clostridia; order Christensenellales; family DTU072; genus CAG-1782. The sequence goes on from DCGI01000075.1 coordinate 8,400, forward strand.
ATTGTGAATATTTTGAACGGCGTGGAAAATTACGTTCAGATTCTTAACGCCATTCAAGCAACCGACATCGTCGGAGCCAAAGCCCTCGTCGACGCATCCTTTACCGCCGACGACACGCAATCCCTTTCCGTGTACGCTTCCGCCATGTTGGACGGCACCACACCGAATAATTCCCGCGTGCTTGCCGATATCGTCGTCAATCAAAAGACCTTCCTTTCCGTAGGATACGTTCAGAACAAAGTTCTCATCCGAGAACCTTTTAATCTTTTACATTCCGACGATACCGCCTTGCAATCCTTCTATATGGATAGCACCCTTTTGCAACCTTCGGTGGAAGCGTTGGTGACGCTCGGCATGCAAGAGCTTGCCAACCTGCCCGATTACTCTTTGGCTTCCTTTATCGAGGAAGCAAAATCGGTTTTGCAAGACGTGGACGGTTTAATTCACTTAGACAATCTGCTTTCCTTTGCCAACGAAGAAAACGGCGTCGTCATCGGCGTCAGTTGCGGTGCCTTGAACACCTTATTGGGACTTTTGCCCACCATTCTCGAAGACGATACCGCCGTATCCGCCTTCGGAGAAGATTTCGATGCCGTCGTTGATATCATTCGACTCACCAATCCCAAAGCCTTTCTTCTTTCCGACGGTTCTCGCGTTACTTGGGATTATATTTGCAAGAAAATCGCCTTAAACGCCAACAGGGAAAAAACCTTCTTACAGCTTTCCGTTTATTACGACCAAAACGATACCATCGAAAAGTTGGCGTTATTATTGGATTTTGCCGCACTCGACTCCCGAAACGTAGGCAATAACGCTCTCGTGACGGTCGAAGTACCTATCTTCGGCATCAACGAAACGGTAGACGTTCCCGTCGAAGACTACGAAGAAAAAGACCTTTCCTTGTCCTTTGATCTCGATCTCGGCAATACCGACCTTACGGCTACCGTCGACGCCAAAATATCTTTATCGCACGCTTTCCGGTCGGAAGACTCGGTATGGGGCGTGGGAACGATGACGATTACCGATAAAAACGGTTCCGCCGTCGTGCGTGCCTTTGTGGACGGAAAAGGTGCATCGGTCGATTTTTCCGATCTGTTTACCTATTACGGTATCGAAAATCCCGCCGTATACTACCAGTCTTTCGAGGCGTTACTCGGTTACTCCATACCCGATTATATTAACGCCGAAGCCATTGCCTACGCCGACAGTATCCTCGCACCCGCCCCGCAAAACGCTTCCGCCGTCATCCCTCCGAAGATTCGAGACTTTTTACTGTCCATCGGCAATTTACCCGCCGGACAGACCGTTTTCCAATACTATTTGAAATTCTCCTTCGACCATACGTCTTTCCAAGATTTTTGGGCGGAAATTCAAGATATTCATGCGACGACGGATTATCAAAACACCCTCGTCCCCGCTACGACCACCGAAAAAAATAAATTCGGCGTCAACATTTTCGGAAATCCGAGCCTCTTTGCCTATCTGTCTTACTTTGTCGCCATCCCCGCCGTAAAAGAAGGACGGGTGGATTACTCCAAAACCGAAGACCTGAACGACGCCGCAGCCTGGAGAAACTGGATAGACTGCGTCTTCCCGCAAACCAACAAAGTTCGACAACTCGTCGAGGCGTTACTCGGGGAAAGTTTGGACGATGTTTTTTCCGATGACCTCTATTTCGAAGCGGAAGCTTTTGAACGTTTGGACGGCAAAATTTCCTTCAAGCACACCTCGGAAGGCGAAGCTTTCTTCTCCTTACGGGGCAAAATCACCATGATTGAACCCGTTCCCGCCGAGGAACTCGTTGCGGGGGCTTGGGATACCTCCGACTGTCACGACTTCACCGAACGGAAAAACAGCGAATACGTTTGCGTACGGGCGTTAAAAGAGCTCGCCAAAGCCTTTATGAACCAAGAATAGCACGTTTTCCCGTTCTCCTTCATACATTGGTAAAAACGGAGAAATATGGAGAACGTAGAACAAATCGCTCGGGAATACCGAGAAGCTTTGGCAAACGAAGACAACACCGCCATCGAACAAATCGTTTTACTCGAAGAAAACCAACTGGACGCCCTGAACGACCTGAACGGCAGCTGTTCCGCTTTGACCGTCCGTACCGTCGGCTATCTCAAAAATTTAATTTTTCGCTCCTTGCAAGAAGTGAACACCCTACTCGGCAATACCTCTTACATACCGTCGATTCAAAACAGAACCAACCGCAATTCCCCTCGCAATACCGTTCTGTCATTGTACGATATGCAAATCAGCATCTTTGTTCTTGCCGATAAAATCAACACGCTGCCGGCAAGTTTTTTGGACTACGAAAACCGCAAACTCTCTTTTATCGTGGCTTTATTAAAATAAAAAACGGTTGACAAACCGTCTTTTTTGCTATATACTGTACCTAATCAATAGATACAGTCGGAGGAAGAATGTTACAAGTCAGCCACGTCTACAAAAAGGTACGTTCCTTTTCGTTACAGGACATTAGTTTTTCACTGCCCAAAGGGTATATTATGGGCTTTATCGGAAAAAACGGTGCCGGTAAAACCACCACGCTGAAATGTATTTGCGGGGTAAACCCCTTCGATGCGGGCAGCATCACCGTACTCGGAAAAGACATCCGAACCGAGTGTGCAGCCATCCGTCGGGAAATCGGTTTTGCGTCGGGCGCCATGAACGTCTTTCCGCAGGAAAAAGTCAAAAAAGTCGCCCTTTCGTACGGTTCTTTTTTTGAGAATTTCGACACGTCCGTTTTTTATTCTTACTGTCAAAAATTTACCATCGATCCCGAAAAAAAGGTTCGAGAACTTTCGCAGGGGATGCAGGTCAAACTCGGCATTGCTCTCGCCCTTTCGCACCAAGCGAAACTGCTGATTTTGGATGAACCTACGAGTGCTCTCGATCCCATCGCGCGTACCGAAGTTTTGGATATTTTGCAAGGCGTCGTGGAGGACGGAGAACACAGCGTTCTGTTCTCCTCGCATATCACTTCCGACCTCGATAAATGCGCCGACTTCGTCGTGTTTATCGACGACGGAAAAATCCTTATGAACCAATCGAAAGAGGAAATCCTTTCTTCCCACGTTTTGATTGCGGGCAATCCCGAAGATCTGACGGAAGAACTGAAAAAAGTCCTTATCGGATACCGTTGTCATGCGTTTGGGTTTACGGGATTACTGAAACAGGGTGATTTGCCCGCCCACCCACC
>DCGI01000039.1:0-10800 GCA_002315475.1 Christensenella sp. UBA1782
CGAACTTTCGGGAGCGGGCAATATTCCTTCGCATTTTGCAAATCTCGTAGCCGCCTCAAAAACTTTCGTCTGCTCTACCGACACCGCTTCCATGTAGCCGTCGTGATAAAGTTTACTGAGAATAGGGCTCATGCCATGATATCGTAAACCGCCCGAATGGCTCCTCGACGGCATAAAGGAACAACCCAAAGTATACATTTTCGCAAGAGGGGTTTGTTTGCCCGTATCACAATAATCGTAAGCGTATTTGCCTCTCGTCAAAGACGGACAACTGGCAGGCTCGACGGCAATAAACCGATATTCTTTTTCTCCACGCAGTTTTTCACCCATAAACGGTGCAATCAAACCGCCCAAATTGCTACCGCCGCCCGCACAACCGATAATAATGTCGGGTGTAACGTCGTACTTTTTCAAAGCGGTCTGACACTCCAAACCGATAATACTTTGATGCAACATAACTTGGTCAAGAACGCTTCCTAAAACGTATCTTCCGTTTTCGTAGCTTTGCGCTTTCTCCACCGCTTCGCTGATGGCACAACCTAAACTCCCGCCCGTTTCCGGAAACTCCCGATTGATTTGTCTGCCGACTTCGGTCGTTTCGGAAGGACTGGCAAAGACGTTTGCTCCGTAGGTCTTCATAACTTCTTTTCGGAATGGTTTTAATTCATAACTGTTTCGAACCATAAAAACGTCCAAAGGTATCTTATAAAAAGCGCAAGCCATCGACAAAGCCGTTCCCCATTGTCCGGCACCTGTCTCCGTCGTCAAGTGTTCCACGCCTTGCTCTTTCGCATAATACGCCTGTGCAACGGCGGAATTTAATTTATGGCTCCCCGATGTATTATTCCCTTCGAATTTATAATAAATCTCGGCGGGGGTATCCAATTCTTTTTCCAACCAATAAGCTCGAACGAGCGGCGACGGGCGAAACATCGTATAGAAAGAACGTATTCCTTCGGGAATCTGAATCCATTGTGTCGTTTGATCCAATTCCTGTTTTACCAATTCATCGCAAAAAATGCGTGATAACTCGTGCGGCGTAACCGGTTGTAACGTTGCCGGATTCAGTAGCGGAGGATGTTTCTCGGGCATATCCGCCCGTAGATTATACCAATTTCTCGGCATTTCCTCCTCGGATAAATATATTTTTGTCGGTATTGTTTTTGTCATACTTTACTCCTTTACAATAAAAAAACGGTAAACTCGCTTTGGGACGAATTTACCGTGATACCACCCAATTTTATAAACACCGAAGTGTTTACCTTCATTCTGCTTTTACGCCGCACAGCGTCAAAGGATACTGCTTTCCCCTTTGCCCTCCGCAGTCCATTCCGTTGTCTTATCGGAATTCGTCACACCAACCCGAATCTCTCTGTCCCGCATCCGAAAACGTACTACTCTGCATCAACGGTTTCTTGTTATCATTACTGTAACACTTATTTTTTTTTCCGTCAACCGTTTCCGATTATTTTCTAAAAAAAACCGTTCCCAAACGGGAACGGTTCCTTTTTTACTGTTCGTCGGTTTCTCCCGCATTGTCTTTTTTAATCGGAAGCACCACGTCGCTAAACTGGTACGGTGCAAAAATATCCGATACCTTACCCGTTTCTTTGAATTCGGCATAAGCTCTCAAATACTGATCGATATACTGATTTTTATACGCCTGATAATACTCGGCAAAATAATCGTGTTTTTCGGGATGCATAATCGCTTCCAAACGTTCTTTTTCCAAGCGTTCTTCTTCCGATTTCTCTTCTGCCGTATCGACGGTTTCTTCTTCGGGAACGGGGATAATAACTTCCGGTTCTTCTACCGCTTTCTTCTTCTTACACATAGTTTCCTCCAAGTATCGCTATTATATTTAGTATAACACAGTCGAAAGATTTTCGCAATATTTTTTTTAATAATTTCTCAATAAAGTGCTTTTCCGGTCATTTCGGCAGGTTGTTGAATTCCCATCATTTTAAGAAGGGTAGGTGCAATGTCGCAAAGTGCGCCCCCTTCCCGTAACGTAACTTTATCTTCTTTTACAAGTATGACGGGTACGGGATTGGTACTGTGTGCGGTAAACGGTTTGGTACTGCCGTCTTCGTACATCTTATCGGCGTTTCCATGGTCGGCGGTAACGATAGCTTCCCCCCCTACCGACAATATGGCTTCGATAATTTTCTGTAAGCAGGTATCCACCGCCGTAACGGCATCGACCGCCGCTTGAAATTTTCCGGTATGTCCCACCATATCGCAGTTGGCAAAGTTCAAAATCATAACGTCATATTTTCCGCTGCGAATTTGTTCTACTGCTTTTTCGGTCACCTCATACGCACTCATTTCGGGTTTTAAGTCGTAGGTTTCCACCTTCGGAGAAGGAACCAAAATGCGGTCTTCGTTTTCATTCGGAGCTTCTATGCCACCGTTAAAGAAGAAGGTTACGTGTGCGTATTTTTCGGTTTCCGCAATACGAAGTTGCCGTAAACCTTGTTTAGCAAACACTTCACCCAACGTGTTTACATGCTTTTGCGGTTTGAACGCCGTATCAAGATAGGGCGCAAAAGTCGCATCGTATTGCGTCATTCCTACGTAGCAAGGCGCAAGAAATCCCGTTTTACGGGTAAAACCGTTAAAATCCTGCATGATAAAAGCGCGGGAAATCTCTCTTGCTCTGTCGGGACGGAAATTGAAGAAAACGATACTGTCCCCTTCTTCCACAAGCGCAACGGGTTTTCCGTTTTCCACGACCACTTTCGGCGTAACGAATTCATCGGTTATCCCTTTTTCATAACTGTCCCGAACCGCTTGAACGGCGTCGGTGATTTGCTCGCCTTCCCCTACGGTCAGCATATTATAAGCTTGCTCGACGCGTTCCCAGCGATTATCTCTGTCCATCGCATAAAAACGTCCCGTCACCGAAGCGATTTTCCCGAATTTTTCTTCCTGTAAAAAATCGGAAAGGCGTTGAATAAAAGCAGCTCCGCTTGTCGGCGGCACGTCACGTCCGTCCAAGAAACAATGGACGTAAACGTTGTCCAATCCTTCTTTTTTCGCCATTTTAATAAGAGCAAACAGGTGCTCTAACTGCGAATGAACTCCGCCGGTACTGAGAAGTCCGTAGGTATGCAGTTTTTTGCCGTTTTCCTTTGCGTGGTGCATGGCGTTCAAAATAGCTTCGTTCTTAAAAAACGATTCGTCGCGAATGGCATTGGATATACGAGAAAGTTCTTGATATACCACTCTTCCCGCACCCATGTTCAAGTGACCGACTTCGCTATTCCCCATTTGTCCGGCAGGAAGACCGACGTCTTCCCCCGAGGCACTGATTTGCGTATTGGAATATTTTTCCAAAAGGCTTTTTACAAACGGTACACCCGCCGTTTTGATTGCATTTCCTTCATCTCTTTGACCGATTCCGAATCCGTCCAAGATGATAAGACCATAAAATTTCTTCATATTACCTCGTATTATCAAAAAATGTCGAGAACTATCCCGTTCCCGACATTTTCCGTTATTAAAATTAGTAGTTGACGACTTTGGAGAATTTCTCTGCGGTCAAGCTGGCACCGCCAATCAAACCACCGTCGATTTGAGGCATAGCCATCAATTCGGAAGCGTTTTGCGGGTTCATGCTGCCACCATATTGAATACGGATGGAAGAAGCACTGGCTCTGCCGTACAGTTTGCGGACGGTTTTACGAATGATCTTGATGGTATCGTTGGCGTCTTGTGCGGTAGCGGTCTTGCCCGTTCCGATTGCCCATACAGGTTCATAGGCAATAACGATTCTCTTCAATTCTTGCTTGGTGATACCTTGTAAAGCACCGATGGTTTGACGGGTAACGACTTCGGATGTCTTTCCGCTTTCTCTTTCACTGAGAAGTTCGCCTACGCAAACGATAACTCTCAAACCGGCATTCAAAGCCGCTTTTGTACGAAGATTTACCGTCTCGTCGGTTTCACCGAAATACTGTCTTCTTTCACTATGTCCGGTAATAACGTATTGAATCTTTAATTCCTTCAACATTTCCGCACTGATTTCACCGGTAAAAGCACCCTTTTCTGCCCAGTGTACGTTTTGTGCACCGATTTGAATGTTGCTTCCTCTTGCAGCCTTACGAGCGGCAACGATGTCGGTAAAAGGTACGCAGCAAACGACTTCACATTTTGCGTCTTTTACAAGGGGTTTCAATTCTTCAATCAATTGTTTGGTTTCGGCAGCGGTCTTGTTCATTTTCCAATTGCCGGCAATAATAGGTTTTTTCATGATTCTTCTCCTTATAGTATGATAGTATTTTAATAATTATTTCTTTTCATTCAAACATGCGATTCCGGGCAGGATTTTTCCTTCGAACAGTTCCAAAGAAGCTCCGCCGCCGGTAGAAATANNCCGCCGGTGGAAATGTGGGTGATCTGATCGGCAAAGCCGAGCTGCTCGGCAGCAGCGGCACTGTCACCGCCGCCGATAATCGTGGTGGCTTCGGTCGCATCGGCAAGAGCCTTAGCAACGGCATTGGTTCCTTTGGCAAGAATGGGATTTTCAAAGACACCCATAGGTCCGTTCCAAATGACGGTCTTGGCACCCTTAACGACTGCGGCATACTTTGCCTGCGTCTTTTCGCCGATATCGCACGCCATCATGTCGGCGGGAATCTTATCAATATCGACGTTCTTTACTTCGATGGGAGCGTCGATAGGATTGGGAAAATCTTTGCAAATAACGGCATCTACGGGAAGCAATAATTCTTTTTTAAGTTCTTTTGCCTTTTGAATCATCTTCAGACAGTATTCGATTTTTTCATCGTCTACCAAAGAGGTGCCTACTTCGTATCCCTGTGCCTTCATAAAGGTATAAGACATACCGCCGCCGATAATCAACGTGTCGCATTTGTTCAAGAGATTATCGATAACGTTCAACTTGTCGGCAACTTTCGCTCCGCCCAAAATAGCTACGAACGGACGAACGGGATTGTCGAGGGCGTCCGCCATAACGGAAAGCTCTTTTTCGATAAGAAAACCGCATACGGCCGTCTTAACCAAACCGTATTCTACGATAGCGGCGGTCGAAGCATGAGAACGGTGCGCCGTACCGAAAGCATCGTTTACGAAAATATCGCAAAAAGAAGCGATCTTCTTGCAAAATTCTTCGTCTCTGCCTTCTTCTCCCGCATCAAAACGGGTGTTTTCCAACAAAACGCATTCTCCGTCTTTTAATGCGGCAACTTTGGCTTGTGCGTCTTCACCGACTATATCGGTAGCAAATGCAACCTTTCCTCCCAAAATTTCGTTCAACCGATCGGCTACGGGTTTCAAGGTGAATTTCTTGGGATCGGACTTCAAAGCTTTTGCGACGGCTTCCTCTTTTGCAGCCTTTTGTTCGGCTTCGGGAAGGGCCTCGATGGCTTTCTTTTCCTTTTTATTGAGCTTAAAACCGGGCGTAAAAATGTTATGCGGTTTGCCCATGTGAGAACAAAGAATGACTTTGGCACCGTTATCCATCAGGTATTGAATGGTCGGAAGAGCACCTTTGATACGATTTTCATCGGTAATGACGCCATCCTTCATCGGAACGTTAAAGTCGCAGCGTACAAGACATCTCTTGCCTTTTACGTCTACGTCACGAATGGTAAGTTTGTTCATAAAAATTTCCTCCAAATCGGATAAATTATAGTGTTCCTATTATAGCACTCTTTTACGGAACTTGCAAATAAATCGGCTCTCTTTTTATTGATTTCTTAAAAAGCATTTCAAAAAGATACTATTTTCTCAATACTTGCACACAAAAAAAGCGATTCATATTGTTTCCCGTCCTTTCCTGCGGCAATACTTCTGCCGTTTTGGAACAAGGAATACATTCCGTACGTTTTCCGAGTACAAACATTTTTTCTTCAACGCACGCCACTATCGTCCCGTAACCGATATTTTTATATGCCGATAATCGTTTCAGAAAGGTTGAATCCATACCGTTTGTTTTTTGACAAACCAAAAAATCGGCTCCCGCCCCGTTCATCGTATAAAACAAAGGACAATCAAAATCCGTTTCGGGAATAATACCGATTGTTCCAAAGACTTTTTGACAGTCCTTTCCGTCGGCAAAACACCGAAGCTTCCCTCTGTCGAACACAATCGTCCCTTCTACGTCTTCCTCGCCGATAAAATTTCCCCGAACAAAAACCGTACAAAGGTTTCTGCGAGAATACCGTTCCCAATAACGAAAAAAAAGAGGTACTTCCTCTTTTTGTCGTATGGGTTTTCGGTACGTGACCAAAAGCAACTCTTCCTTGTCATAAACAAAATATTTTTTCCCGTCACCGAGTTCGTATCGAATTTTCATACGACTTAGGATATGAAAAAAAAGTATTAACTGTTCCTTTGTATTCTTTTACGAATAAGCAATACCACAAAAACTACCAAAAGGATTCCGACAAAAGCACCTACAAAAATACAAGCAATCTTTTGGTTTTTCGTCAAACCCTTCGTAACGTTTTCTTCGGCAACGAAATAATACTTACCCTCGTTTTCTACTTTTACGAAGCCGTTATAAACCACCTCTCCGACAATAACGTTGAGTTTCGTACCGTCCTCCACGGAATAGACGACTTCCGAGGTAGCCGAAGGCATGCTATGCAAATCCACTTTTTCCCCGATTTTATTCGGTGTCGCTTTGCGGATTTCTGTTTTTTCGGTCGAACCGTTTTGCACGGGATACAAATACTGAAAAAGAACGTACCCGTCATAGGTGTCGTTATACTTGATTTTTTGCCACGTCCTTCCGTCCGTCCCCGTAATGCTTTCGTCCACCAACACAACGGATTCGTTTTGTTGTAAAACAAACGCCACTTCGGCTTCGGTCGAAGGGGCGTTGTATACGGAGGTATTCGGCAATAAAACCTTATAGTTTACGGCAGACGAAGACGCCCCCGCCAAGAGAGATACCGCAAGGATAACACAACAGAGCAGGAATATCGTCTTCTTTTTCATACTTATCTGCCTAACAACCGATTGATTCTATCCGAGCAGGAAAGCAGGTCGGCTACCGATTTATTCTGATTGCAAAAAGCAATAATATACGAAATATACTTACTGAGGTCTGCCAAAACAAACCATTCTTTTTCCCGTAATTCCGGTCTGACGTACGTGAGATTGGTGCTGAGTACGGCGGTAAATAAACCTTCGTCGTAAGCTTTTTGGAATTTATCTTCCCCTTCGGTAAACAACGAGAACGTGGCGTTCAAATAGATTCTTCTGGCACCGTCGTCTTTCAAGTGCCGACAAAGTTTTAACATGGAGTCGCCCGTTGCGATAATGTCGTCGGCGACGAATACGTCTTTTCCCTTTACGCTGGTTCCGATATAATCGTGGCTGACAATGGGATTTCTGCCGTTCACGATGGTGGTATAATCTCTTCTCTTATAGAACATACCTAAATCGACGCCCAAAACCGAAGCATAATAAATATTGCGGTTCATGGCACCTTCGTCGGGGGAAACAATCATGAAATTATCTTTATCGATCACTTGTTCGGGAAATCTGTGTTTTAAGGCTTTCATGATTTGATAGGTGGCAAAGAAATTATCGAAGCCCATAAGCGGTACGGCGTTCTGCACGCGGGGATCGTGTGCGTCAAACGTGATAATTTCGCTCACGCCCATATCGTATAACTCTTGTAACATCTGTGCACAATCCAACGATTCGCGGGAGTTCCTTCTGTGTTGACGTCCGCCGTAAAGGATAGGCATCACGACGGTAATTCTTTCCGCCTTCCCGCCGCAAGCGGAAATAATACGTTTTAAGTCCGCATAGTGGTCGTCGGGCGACATGTGATTGGTATGACCGAGTAAATTGTATTCGATACTGTAATTGCCTACGTCGCAAAGAATATATAAATCCATGCCGCGTACACTCTCATAGATGATTCCTTTGCCGTCGCCCGAAGTGAAACGGGGGCAATCGGATTGCAAGATAAAGGTATCTTTTTGAACAAACTCATTGTGGTGATGCGCAAGGTCTCGATTGTACCAGCTCGTGAGATACTCGTCGATTTCTCTGCCGATTTCTTTGGCGCCTTCCATGACGATAAGTCCGAGAGGTGCTACCGGAGACGGATCATCAAATACTTCGGTAAAAAATGTTGTCATACTTTACTATCCTTCTTTTCTTTTGATGAGGGTATTATATCATACTTATTTTTATTTTTCAAACGAAACGCAACGGATAAAAAAAATGCCGTACAAGGTTTTCTTGTACGGCACCGTATTAGGTTTGAATAAATCCGCTTCCGTCTCCGGCAGGCTCTCCCTCTTTTTGCCCTTGGAACTGCGATAAGTACAAATCTCGATAGAAACCGCCTTTCGCCATTAAGGTTTCATGGTTGCCTTGTTCCACTACGTCACCGTGATTCATGACCAAAATCACTTCGGCGTGTTTGATCGTGGAAAGTCTGTGCGCAATAACGAAACTCGTTTTGCCTTCCATCATGGCGAGCATGGCACTTTGTACGTACTTTTCGGTACGGGTATCCACCGAACTGGTCGCTTCGTCCAAAATAATGATTTTCGGATCTTTCAAAATGGCACGCGCGATCGTCAATAACTGTTTTTGTCCCTGACTGATATTGCTACCGTCATCGTTCAAAACGGTATCATAACCATGTTCCATGCTCTCGATAAACTCGTGAGCGTGCGCTTTCTTGGCGGCGGTAACAATCTGTTCCCGCGTGGCAAATTCGTTTCCGTATGCGATATTCTCGGCAACCGTCCCCTTGAATAACCACGTTTCCTGTAACACCATACCGAAAATATTACGAAGGTCGTCTCGGTGCATATCTTGGATATTGTGTCCGTCGATCAGAATTTCTCCTTTGTTCAGTTCGTAGAACCGCATCAACAAGTTGACCAACGTGGTTTTACCGGCACCGGTAGGTCCGACGATGGCGATACTGTCGCAAGCGTTGACGTGCAAGTTCATATCGGTAATCAAAGGTTTATCTTCGGTGTAGCTAAACGCCACGTGCTTGAAATCCACCTCACCGGTGAACTCCGTCGTGTCGCAACGAGCGGCTTCTTTTCCTTGCTCGGCAAGATCGAACATCTTAAACACTCTTTCGGCACTTGCTATGGAGGACTGAATGGTACTGGCAATATTACTGATATTTTCGACGGGCTGCGCAAACTGTTTGGTGTATTGAATACAAGCTTGAATATCACCGATACTGATTACGCCGAGTCCCGCTCTGTAGCCACCCAATACGCAGATACTTACATAGGTAATATTGTTTATCAATTTAATAATCGGTAGAATAATACCCGCAAGGAACTGTGCCTTTCTGGTCGCTTTTAATAACTGCTTATTGATTACTTCAAGATCGGCGATACTCTCCTCTTCGTGGTTATAAAGCATAACCACTCGATGCCCTGCGTACATTTCTTCGATATGACCGTTAAGTTTTCCGATGAGAAGCTGTTGTTTGTCGAATTCTTTTTGGCTCTTTTTAATAACCAAACTGCTGATAACCAACAGAATAGGCACGCTGCAAACGGTAACGAGTGCCATTAACCAATCCAACCTCGCCATCATGAAGATAACGCCGGAAACCGTCGTAACCACCGTAATAACCTGATTGATGGAATCTTGCAAGGTGACCGAAACCAATTCGACGTCGTTGGTCAAACGGGAAAGAATTTCACCCGTCGTCGTGCCGTCAAAATAAGAAATCGGCACTTTGTCCAATTTGACTTTAATGTCGTAACGCATACGGCGAACAACGTGTTGCGCCATACTGGCGGCGACCAAACCGCTGACGAATTGGAAAACGGCGTTCAAAGCGTACAAACCGCCCGAAATCAAACAGATTCTCGCAATATAGCCGTCATCCAACATGCCTTCCGTCTTGAAGTATTGGATACTGTCTACCATATAGTTCGTTACTTTCTTCAAAATATCGGGCACCCATACGGCAAACCATGCACCGACGGCACTCAAAAGAATCATAACGATCAAAGCCACCATTTCGGGCTTCATGTATTTAATTAACCGAATAATCGTCTTACCGAAGTTTTCCGCACCTTGTACCTTTTCGACGTTAATGGAGCCGGCACCGAAGGCACCCGACATATCCATTTTGCCGACGGAGGAGGTTCTCTCCTGTTCGACTTTAACTACTTGTTCTTCGTTTTCGTTCATAGACCAAGTTCCTCCTTACTCATTTGACTCAGGGCGATATCACGATACAACTGACAATTCCGTATCAAATCTTCGTGCTTGCCTTTTCCGACCATTCTGCCGTCGTCCAAAACGATAATTTCATCGGCGTCCATGATGGTACCGATACGCTGTGCCACGATAATGACGATGCTTTCTTTGGTCACTTCTTTCAAGGCGGTTCTTAAGTTCTTATCCGTCTTGAAGTCCAATGCGCTGAAACTGTCGTCAAAGATGTAAATTTCCGGTTTACGAGTAATGGCACGAGCAATGGATAATCTTTGTTTTTGACCGCCCGAGAAGTTTTGTCCGCCCTGTTCTACGACATAGTCGAGCATACCTTCCTTTTCCCGTACGAAGGTCGCACTCTGCGCTATGGTGAGAGCTTCCCACATATCTTCTTCGGTGGCGTCCTCTTTTCCGTAATGGAGGTTATCGGCAATCGTCCCGCTGAACAAAATACTTCTTTGCGGCACGAAACCGATCTTCTTGCGGAGTTCCGACTGCGGATAAGTCCTGACTTCCTGTCCGTCCACAAGCAAACTACCTGCGGTAATATCGTAGAAACGAGGTATCAGACTGATAACCGTCGATTTGCCGCTGCCCGTACCG
>DCGI01000039.1:10899-12540 GCA_002315475.1 Christensenella sp. UBA1782
AAACTCGATAGTACCGCTTCCGTCCCCTTGATTTTTGGCATCGGGTTGATCTTGCACTTTTACTTCGGTATCAAGCACCTGCAAAATTCTTTCCGCACTGGCTACCGCTCTCGGATAAATAACGACGGCACTGGCAATAAAGACCATAGCCATAGCGATTTGCGTGATATATTGTGACACTTCCAACATACTCGCCACGTCGTCGAGGGACTCTCCCGCTACGCCCGCAACCTGTTGCGCCGCTCTCCAATAAATACCGACCGAACAACAGTTCAAACAGATATTGATAAGGGGAACCAAAGCCGCACAGTACCGTTGCAAAACGACTGCCGTCTTCGATGCGCTTTCGTTTACGATATCAAAACGTTTCTTTTCGTGTTCTTGCTTGTTAAAGGCACGCACGACACGAACGCCGGTAATGCTTTCACGCATAATCAACGTCAACTGGTCGACCTTTCTCTGAATAACCTTAAAGTACGGTTGACAGATGATTGCCGCGACGGCGGCGGCTGCAAACAGAATCGGCAAAACGTAGATAAGCACCAACGTCATATACCAGTTTTCTTGGAAGGAGAAAACAAATCCGCCGATAATGGTAACGGGCGCACTGAGCGTCGTACGCAAAATGACGAGGAAAACGTTTTGAATTTGGTTTATATCGTTTGTGGAACGAGTAACCAAACTTGCCGTACTGAACTTATCGAATTCGGCTAAGGAATAGTTTTCTACCTTGTTAAAGACCATGCTTCTCAGTACCTTACTGAAGTAGGCGGCGATCTTACTGGATAGGAGCATTGCAATAATGGTACAAGCCGACGAGAAGAAGGTAATGGCAAACATCAATAAACCTTTCTTCAAAATAAACGGCAAGTTGCTCGTCTGAATGGTAATCCCGTCGGCAACTTTCCATTCGTCTTCGGTTTTTTCTACCTTTTGACTGAGGTCTGCCGTCGTAGAACCCGTTTCCGACAAAGAAATAATATTGCCGAACTCCACAAACCGAGCCTTGATTTTGCCCCAAAGACTGTTATCTTCTTCGGGTGTGTAGGACTTAACCGCCGCCTCGATTTCGGAATCGGTCATCCCCAAACGGTTTTTATACCACTTCTGCTCGTTGACGTATTTGTATGCGTATCCGCCTACGTCGTTACAAAGGACAATTTCATAATCCAAAAAGGGTTCTATCCTTTCGGTATCTTCATTATAGATATAAGCGACTTGATCGGTGTCGATAGGTTCTCCGTAGGAGTCCACTTCCAATCGTACGTATTGACCGAAAACGTCGGTCGTTTTGAGATATTCGCCGTTATCGTCGACTATCGCATGACCGTTTTCGTCTTTTTGTGCCACGACCGGAATGGGCAACAGGTTCCCGTTTCGGCTATGTTTCATACACATAACGCACGAAGTCAACAGCTTTTTGGCATTTTCGTCATCCCATACGCTATCGTCTTCTTCCTCTTCGTCTTCGTCCTCAAACATATCCAAAAAGGTTTCGATATTGATACCGTACGACTTATTCGTGGTAAGCGAATCTCTGTATATGGCACCGGGCGTTCCTTCGGCAATACTTTCGTAATTGATTAAAATATCAAAAGCTTCTTTTACCCGCGCCTGCTCATCCGCACTGTACTGTCTGTA
>DCGI01000071.1:0-16738 GCA_002315475.1 Christensenella sp. UBA1782
TAAAACGTATCGATTCGGTTTTACAGATTACTCTTCGACTGTTAAAACGATTCGACAAAGAAAGTTCCTTAATTTTTACGTTATGTTTTGTTTTTATTACTTTCCGTCGAATATCCTTAAAAAAATCGCGGTTTGTATCTTTGGGAAGCAAAGAACAAAAAAAACCGCACGAATATAGAATATAGCAACTCCCAATAAACCGTTCCGACAAAAGACGGTTTCAGTCAGAAATCTTAACACGACGTTCCCGACAACAAAAAAACAGAAACAATCACACAATCCGATACGAAACACAATTTGTGTTTCTCGTACGGGTGCTAACTTTTTTACGAAAAAAAATAATAATAAAGAGGTATATAGTATGAAAGACGTATGTAATAAAATTGATGCAATATTAAGACTGTTTAATGCCTACATAGGAAAAAAGAAAAAAGATATTAGTATCCATCAGGAAGCTCTGAAATATGGAATCTTAATAGATAATGATGCTCCTGCAGAGGTGGTTAAAAAGGCTATAGAGATGTATGGTATAGATAAAGAATTTTGGAATAATACTTTATATAATGATTTTTATCATGTAGCAGAAGCTCCTATTGAGGAGCTTGTGGCACAACAACTTTTACATTACTTTTCCACTTATGGTTTGGAAAGTTTGGGACTGTATGATGCATCCATGGTTTATATTCCTGCTGAGGTATTAAATATACCTGAATTGGATGTATCTGATTTAGATATGGAAAAAGTAAGACTTATCCATATTTATCCTATCACTAAAAAAGAAGTAACAAAAAGACTCTTAGATTTGGTGATGACAGGTATTGCTTTATCAGAAAAGACAGTAAAAGACATTACTGTACTTGCTTCCTTTATTCCCAAAGATAAAGTAGATGATATTGTAAACAGAGAAGTAAAGACAGCTTTGTATGACTATTATAAAACAGTACCTACTCAACCTGAGGACTTTTTAAGATATGTTCTTTATAAAGTTACAGGAAGAACTTTGAAAATTCAAAATCAGGACACCATAAAAGACATTAAAACCATCTTTTTGGAAAATAATGAAAAAGTAAAAGAAGTATTGCAGTTATTTCAGTCTTATCAAGACTATGACCAACTGAGTTCTATCTTTTTAAGAAACAAAAATCTGTTTTTGGCTTTCAAAACCAGCAAGGAAGAGATTGAAAAATTCTATAAAAAAGAAAAGTGTCTAATAAAAAAAAGAGATTATTTATTCAGATTCTATCCCATAGTAAAAGCTGATTTAAGAAAAGAATACTGGTTGATGGAAATAAACAAAGAAAAAGCAAAAATAGAAAAAGCAAAAATAGAAGAAGCCAAAAGAGTCAAGAGTGAAAAACAGAAAAAACAAAGAGAAGAAAAAATAAAAGAACAAGAAGAAAATGAAAAATTGTCTGAGTGGGATGAATTTATGAATCAAGAAATAGAAAAAACTCTACAGAAAAAGAAAAAAAATCAAAAAAAGAATTAGTTTAGAAATTAACACACTCAAACCAAAGAAATTTACCGGTTCGAACCGAAAGGGTACGGTAAAAAAGAATATATAGGAGATATGCAGTATGAATAATAATAGATTATTACCCAAAGAAGAATTTTTGGATATTTTAGAAAAAAAACAAGCAGAAATGGAGAGTGATTGTGCTCAATTAAATGCCATCATCAATAAACTGCGTAAACTTGCAGTGAAAAACCATAAACCTATCAGACAAAACATTTTGGATTATATCACATCCATAGAAGAGTATTCTGAAGAAGAAGTGATGATGGCTCTGAAAAAAACAACTTTATATAAGGCTGTTAAAATATTGAATGCCATTCAATACAGACTTGCCAATCCTCAAGAAATCATGTTCAGGATAAGAAACCAAAAGACTTATATTAAAAAAGTCAAAGAGGATACTGTCAGACAGGAAAAACTAAAAAAAGTCTATACTTTGGTAAGAAACTATATTGTAGACATAATAAGAAAAAATGTGGAAGGGAAAACAGTCTATATACCTGAAGAAGTAGTTTATACTGTACCCACCACAGAAAAACAGTTTGTTGGGAATATTCCTGAAGGTTCTTATGTGAAATTACCCACCACAGAAGCCTTAACCTTGGCTATTGCTTGGAATAATCTCCCAGAAGAAGATGATGATAGTTTTAGTTGGTATACTCCTTGGAGAGTAGACTTAGATTTTCATATCATGAATGAAACACAGCATTTTGGCTGGAATGCTTCTTATAGAAATGAAGAAAGAACCATTTTATTCAGTGGTGATATGACAGATGCTACCAATGGAGCCACAGAGGCATATACTTTGCTTGGTCATGATAATGCAATGTACAGTGTGTATGTGAATGATTATACCAGACATGGTGCCAAAGTACCTTTTTCTTTGGTGGTTTGCAGTGATCCTATAAAGGATGGTGTAAGATTGGATTATATTATCAATCCCAATCATGTTCTCATGAAAGCCAATTTTGAGTTTGGTAATGAAAATGAAAAAAACTTGGGCTTTATCCAACTCACTGAAGAAGAAAGAAGATATTATTTTGCTGATTTCAGAACCATAGACACTTATGCTATGGTAAATTCTGAACATACAGCAGCTACTTACAGATGTCAGAAAACAGCTATGAATAATAAAGAAAAACTGAATGACCTTTTGAGAGATGCAGGTGCTGTTTTGGTAAAAACTCCCAACATTACAGTTTCTTGTGAAGAAAATGGAGAGGTAGTGGAAAAAGCACAACCTGTGGATATCAATCTTGCTTTGGAATCCATCACCAAAGAAAGTATCCTAAACTTGTTGAAAAAATAAAACAGTTTTCCTTTTCATATTTATCTCTTTGAAAACCGCCTCTGTCCGAAAGGATAAGGCGGTTTTTTCGTACCGAGCAATCCAAACCGATTCTTCCGAAAAAAGTGTTTATTCGACGAAAAAAGTGTTTTTTGGATACGTTAGCGTTGTTATACTTGGGTAAATCCTATGAAAAGAGGTAACGGTTTTGAGAAAGGCTATTATCCATACGATTCTTTATGCGGTTATTTTCGCTTTGCTTACGGTATGTGAAAAGAAACTCGGAATAACCGGCTTTGCCGTCGGTTTTTTATACGCCCTCCTCTATTGTAAAGAAAATCCTTTTTTAGCTGTTTGCCCGTATCTTGCCGTTACTTCTTTGGTTTATTTCGATTGGATGTTCGTTATCTATACCGTTTCTTCCGTTCTGCCCGCGTGCGTGTTGTTTTTAGTGCATTACAAAGGAAAAAAAGCATATAGAATGTGGTCGAGTTTACTCTGCGTATTTTTATCTCAAACGGCGAAATTCATCCTTTTCCATGCGCCGACGGCGTTGGTGGCGCAGATCGTCGGCGTTGTCGTATCCCTGCTTTTCTTTTACGTTTCGGTCGTTTTTCTGTACCCCTTCATCGTGCGTGGCTTACGTTACCGCTTTTCCGATACGGAAATGGCGTGTTGTTATCTGTTTATCGCCATTCTCGGTGCCGGATTGTATTCTTTTTCGTTCTTTTCTGTCACTTTTCTCTATTTTGTGTGTGTTTTAATCATGATTCTCGGTTCCGTCGTGAATACCGAAAAATCCCTGATTGCCTGTATTTCGTTGGGGCTCGGTGCAACGATCCTTTCGCAAAGTTTCGTTCCTCTCGTCTATTGTGCGGTGTATGCTTTGGCGTTTTTACTTTTTTCTTCCGTCCACCGGTGGCTCGGCGGCGTGGCGGGATTGTTGGCTTTCGGTGCCGTCGGATTTTTTTGGAATCACGATTCTTCGCCGTATCTGTTTTTACCCGTAATAGGGGCTTCCGTTTGCCTGTTTATTCCTCGAAAACTCTTTTCCGTACTGACTTCCTACAAACAAGGGTATCAAGGAAAATTCGCTTTAAGAACGATGATGAATCGGGATAGAGAGGACGTCGGCAATAAAATCGGTAAAATCGCTTATGCTTTTGAAAAAGTAAAAGTCCTATTGTCGGAAGAAGAAAACCTTTTGCCGACGGAGGAAGAAATTGCGCAAGAAATGAATTTGCATATTTGTAATCGTTGTACCCAATACGCCGTTTGCCACAAAAAAATGGATACGATGGCTTCTTTGCGGACGTTAATTCTTGCCGCCATTGACAGCGGAAAGGCGTCGATATTGGATGCAAGTCCCGTTTTAAGCGAAAACTGTATTCACTTACCCAAACTGATTATGGCTACGAACGAAACGATTGCTTCCTATAACAGAAGAAAAGAGCAGCAAACGGGCGTGCAGGAAGGAAAAGAAATGGTGATAGCGCAACTGCAAGGTACGGCGGAATTACTCCGGAATCTGTCTTCTTCCATTCAAACGGGTTTCGGGTTCGACCTCGAAACGGAAAATAAAATAACCGAAGAACTCGGTTATGCCGATATTATCTGTTCGGACGTCGCCTTATTCGGCGACGGAAGCGACGGCGTCACCGTCGTCGTCCGAAAAACGGATGCCGACAAACCGAACTTAAAATCCATTCTTTCGGCGGTCATCGGCAAAAAAATGACGGAAACCGAACGAAGCGGGGAGATGAACGGTATGATGAGTCTGCATTTTGCGTGTTCTCCGGCGTACGGCGTTTTGTACGGTATCGGTTCGGTAAGTGCGGACGAAACCTGCGGCGACAGCGGTAAGGCGGTCAAAATCGGTTACGATAAAATCATGTTTGTTTTGTCCGACGGAATAGGTACGGGCGAAGACGCCAAACAGGCTTCGGCATGTATCGTCAATTTGATAGAATCCTTTTATTTGGCGGGTTTTGAGCATAAAACGGTTTTTACGAGCGTTTCAAAACTGTTGGCACTCCGAAAAAAAGAAAACTTTTCGGCTTTGGATATCGCCGTCGTTGATACCAAGGTAGGCGATTTCGATTTCATTAAACAGGGCGGGCGAGAAAGTTATATTCTCTCTAAAAACGGTTTGGAAGTCATAGAAGGCGGTTCCGTTCCGCTCGGGATTATCGAGGATACCGAGCCGCAAATCGTCCGAAAACACTTAGAGGACGGCAATATCGTCATTCTGTTGAGCGACGGCGTAGCCGACCGTCTGCATTATTCCGATATATTTGAGTTTTTGGTGCAAATACACAGCGTCAATCCGCAAGTGATCGCCGACAGATTACTGCAAGCCGCCGTTGAAAAAGGGGGCAGAAAAGACGATATGACCGTCATGGCGATTCGTGTCGTTCGGAACAAACTGTAACTTTATTTTTGAAACAAAGTCAGCGAAGAACACGTTTCCACCGTCAAAGTATCTTGTTTTTCTTCTAAAACGACTGTTTTTCCGTCGTAAGTAATTCCTTGTTTCGGCGTTAATTCTACTTGTAGAACGGGAAAACGCAGCCGCAAAAACCGATTTCTCTGACGTTTTCTCAAAATGCTTTTTCCTCGTAAACCGTCTTTTACGAAGCGGCAGTTCCGAAAGGAAATAGTATCGCTATGCGTGGAAAACAGCATAAACGGATGCGATTGTTTGTTATAGGAATACGGAATACCGAAGATAGGATAGTCGGTCGTCAAGCGGAACGTACAGTCCTCAAAAATAATGTTTTCCAATTCTCCCACGCCCTGCGGGTAGTCCTCTTCCCGAAACAAATGAGTACGGCAATCTCTCGACGCACAGGCGTTTACGGCGTAATTTCGAAAGCCGATATCCATCCGACGAAAGGTGACGTTTTTAATGGCGGAGCGGAATGATAAAAGACGCACCGCCGAGTGGCAACTTTCCGCAAAGATATTCTCAAACAAAACGTTTTCGATACTGCCGCAATCGGTGTCGAAAACCTCGATTCTGTTTTCGAAATCGTCGGCGTTTAACGCCAGAAAATCGTCGTTACTTTGTCCGTAAGTTTCCACCCGAACGTTCCGTACCACACCGTTTCGGCAAAAGCCGGATAAATGTATGCCGTCTTGATTGGGACAAAATTTTTGGCTCGATAACGTGATGTTTTCAAACAAAAAGTCTTCAACTCGACAAAAACGGGTGAAGTATGCGACGGGGTTTACCAAACGGACGTTCTGCAGACGCAGATTTCGCACGTTGTAAAAATTTATCAAAACTCCCGAATAGCCGTCTTCTTGAAAGATACTTTTCGGGCGTTTATGGTATGGGGAGCGGTTGTTCCCGTCCAGCGTTCCGCCGAGGATGCAAATATCTTCGGTTCCTTGACTGTCGAGTAAAAAGTCCCCGCGTTTTCGAGGCGTTTCGGCGTTTAATTTCAGCACCGCCCCTTCCTCAAACCGCAACGTCCGGTGAGAAGGAATCAACACCGTCCCCGATACCGTATAAATACCTTTCGGGAAGAAAACTTCTTCTTCTCCCGAAGATAACGCCCGCATAATCGCCGAAAAATCGTCCGTTTTGCCGTCTCCGACGGCACCGCAATCTCGAATATTTATCATAAAAACAGTGTAACAAAAAAGAACGAGTTTGTCAAAGTTATACTTATATCCGCATTATAAAAAAGTTTTTACTTGCGTTTTTATTTTTGACAAATATGTAAATCACTCATAAGTAGACGCTCCGAAAAAAGGAGTGGTTAATTTGAAGGGATTTTGGACGAAACGAAGGAAAGTTGCAAACGAACTACTACGACCGCACGTTTCGTTCCAATATTTGTCAAAACTATAATTATATCCATAAAAAATATACCAATAGACCGAAATCATTTGTTATTACCTACTTTTTTCGTTTTGACAAATATGTAAATCACTCATAATTGGACGCTCCGTAAAAGGAGTGTTGCATTACGGGGGCATAAGTGGTATTCTTATAGGGAAGAAAAACTTTCCCAAAAAGGAGAAAGTCATGGATTTCGGAAAAGGGGCGGAGTCTTCCGTTCTTTTTTTGAAAAAACGATTTTTTGTTTTAACTAATTATTAGGTAAAAAAAGTATTATAATATAAAGAAAAAACGGAGGAAAGAATATGAAAATCTTACTTGCGGAAGACGAACGGGAGTTATCTTCGACGTTACAAAGAATTCTACGCTATAACAAATACGACGTGGACGCCGTTTACGACGGAGAAGAAGCTTTGACGTTTCTGAACTTCAACACCTACGACGGTGTGATTTTAGACGTAATGATGCCCAAAAAAGACGGTTTTACGGTGGTAAAAACCTTGCGGGAAAAGGGAAACAACGTACCGGTTTTGATTTTAACCGCCCGTTCGGAAATAGACGATAAAGTTTTGGGTTTGGACTCGGGTGCCGATGATTATTTGACAAAACCGTTCGTTATTAAGGAGTTTTTGGCACGCGTGCGAGCGCTGGTTCGCCGAAAAGGAGAGGTTTTCGATACCTATACCATCGGAAATACCTGCTTAAATCACAATACGTTTGAGTTGAGCGGCGGGACGGGAAAAGTGCGGCTGACCAATAAAGAGTATAAACTCATGGAATACCTAATCCGCAACAAAGACGTCTTGCTTTCGACCGAAAAAATCATGGAAAACGTTTGGGAAATGGACTCCGATGCCGAAATCAACGTCGTGTGGGTATATATTTCCGCTTTGCGTAAAAAAATGGAAGCCGTCGGTTCCGATTATTCCGTTAAGGCGGTGCGAGGCGTCGGGTATCAATTGGAGAAAAAATGATAAAAAAATTACGGGTAAAATTTATCGCCATCGTTATGCTTTCCGTCTTTTTGATTATGACGGCAATTTTGGTAACCATCAACGTAATCAATTATTCCTACGTCCTCGAAGAAGCGGACGCTCGGGTGGATTTATTGGTAAAAAATGAAGGAAAATTTCCCGTAGCCGAAGAAAAAAAGCCGTTTATTGACGGCGAAATCTTTGATATTCCCGATTCCATGAGTCGAGAAACGCCGTTTAACACACGATTTTTTACGGTTATCGTCAGAAGCGATAATCAAGTTTTGATGACGGATTTATCGAAAATCGCCGCAATTAACGAAGAAAAAGCGACAAAGTTGGCACAAAAAGCCATAGAAAAAGGCAAGGAAAGAGGCACTTTAGAGGTGTATCGGTATCGAGTCGCCACCGATAAAGACGGAAACACCCTCGTGGTTTTCGTGGACTTTTCCGAACAAAAAACGCCGATGGAAACCTTTTTTTACGTCAGTCTTGCCGTCATGGCGGGCGGTTTAGTGTTGGTTTTCGTATTCGTTTTGTTGATTTCCAAACGTGTTTTGAAGCCGATTACGGACAGTTATATTCGGCAAAGGCGGTTCGTTACCGATGCGGGACACGAGCTGAAAACTCCGCTTACCATTATTTCCGCCAACAACGAAATTATCGAAATGGAAACGGGACGGACGGAAAGCACCGAAGCCATCGAAAAACAGGTATTCCGCATGGCGGATATGGTGAAAAACCTGACCGAACTTGCCAAACTCGACGAAATCGAAACGACTTCTTTCCAAAAATTTTCCTTAACCGATGCGTTTTTGGACGTTTCGCAAGCCTTTGATACCATGTTTGCGGCAAAGAACAAGAAGTTTCTTGTGTCGGCAGACGAAGATATTAACTATTTAGGTTCGGAAAGTATGATTCGCAGGCTGTTTTCTTTGCTTTTGGAAAACGCCTATAAGTACTCCTTGACGTACGCCGAAGCCACCTTAAAAAAGAACGGGAAACGCACGACGTTGACCGTTCAAAACGATGCCGAAGGTATGCGAGAAGGCAATTTAGAGAAGTGTTTTGAACGGTTTTACCGTTCCGACGAAGCCAGAGGCGGCAGTATCGAAGGGAGCGGAATCGGACTTTCGACCGCACGCGAAATCATCCGCATTCATCATGGTTCTGTATCCGCACAAGGTACGGCGGACGGGAAATTCGTAATAACCGTTGTTTTTTAAGAAAAATCAGCCACGAAGGAAGGGCAGGACGGTTTGTAAGGTTCGTTCTCCTTCGTCGTATAAAAAGATATGTCCGCTGCCTTCGTACGAAACCAACGTCATGGCGGGCAGAACTTTTTGCATTTCGTCCGATTGGTAGTACGGCATGGTTTGGTCTGCCGTCCCCCAAACCGTCAAAACGGGAACTCCGCTTTCTCTCGTGCCGTCATACCCTTTTCTCGCTTCGTCAAAGTTCAAAATCGTGTGACGCAGACTGGATAGCGTCGCTCGGAAAAAGCCTTTATATTGCGAAGCGAAGGCGAATTTCTCCCGATAGTCGTCTTGCACCTCTTTTCCGCTGTAAAGGATTTCTTTTGCGCAGTTTTTCAATAAGAGTTTTCCCGCAACGGTGGAAAACAGAAATTCTCCCACCCCTTTTGCCTTGCAGATTTTCATATAAAGCGGTACTTGGTAGTGCATGCCGGCAGGGGCAAGAAGAACCAATTTTTTTACGAAATTCGGGTATTTTGCAACGAAAGAGGTGGTTATCGTGCCACCCATCGACGTGCCGAAAAGATAAAAACTCTCCTCGCCGAGCAGGGCAGAAGTCAATTCTTTTAGCTGTCGGACGAACAAAGCGGGATTATATTCTTGCTCGACGCGTTCGCTTAAACCGCGTCCGAGAAGGTCGTAGCGTAAAACGCGATAACCCGCATCGACCAATCCTTCCGCTATTTTGTCGTAAATAAAGTACGGCGTGGCGTATCCGTGAACCAATACGACGGTTTCTTTTCCGTCTCCCTCCGTCTTATAATGGGTAATGCCCGAAGGTAACCGGATAAACGCACCGTCGGTTGCGGTGCTTCTTTCGGCGTCCGTCAATACTTTCGATTCTGCTTTATACGGGGTTTTCATACGCTCACTTCCTTTTTTTCCAATTCAAATACCACTTGGAAGAAGCTATCTTCTTTTCGGCGGGAATATCGGAAAGCGGACGAACCCAAACGTTTCGAAAACTGACTTTATCGCCATGGTCCTGCAACATCAACGGACCTTTGTTGACGGGCATATCGGAGAGTCCTCCGGGCGTAACGTTACGGAACGGCACTCGGTCGTGAATCAGTTTTCCGTTCAGATAAACCGTCAAAGAACCGGCTTCGACGATTTTCCCTTTCTCGTCTTGCTTGGGCGTAACGATGGTAATATCGTAGGCTTGCCAGACGTCGGGCCCCAAACAAGCGTTTTCCAACGGGGCGTATTTTTTATAAATGCCGCCGCAATCGTCCGATTTTACGCTTTTTTTGCCCGAAGAATCCAAAACCTGAATCTCGTAGCAACCGTGTACGTATACGCCGCTGTTGGCTTTTGCCTGTCCTTCCGCTTCGGGCATGTTCGGCAGACGAAATTCGACGTGAATTTCGGCGTCGGCAAACTCAAAGGTAGAAACGATGTTTTTCTTCACGACGGTCATCGCCCCGTCTTCTATCGTCCACGTTACGGGAGAACCGTCTCTCGAAACCCATCGGTCGAAATTACTCCCGTCAAACAGTATGATTTTTTCCATATATACAAGAACTCCTTTTTGTCGTTGTTCCATGTGAAACAATCTGATTTTGCAAGGGGATTTCCCCTTCTTGTATTATAGCACAGTTCCGAAAATAGTACAATACTCTTTTGAAAAAAAGAACCCCCGAAGGGGTTCTTTTCCGATATTGTTTCGTGGCCGTTACATATAAATTTCACGTTTTAATACGCCGATTTCTTGCAGATTTCGGTACTTTTCGGCATAATCCAAGCCATAACCGACCAAGAATTGATCCTCGACGGTAAAGCCTGTGTAGTCACCCTCGATTTCGGCTTTTCGGCGGGAGGGTTTGTCGAGCAAGGCGCAGATGCGTAAAGACTTCGGACTGCGTTGCGACAAAAGGCGTTTTAGGTAGGCAAGGGTATTACCGCTGTCGATGATATCCTCGACGATGATGACGTTTTTGCCGCAGAGAGGAAGGTTGATATCCTTGATGATACGCACTTCTCCGCTGCTCGTCGTACCCGAGCCGTAGCTGGATACCGACATAAATTCAAACCGAACGTCCAAGTTCAGTTCGCGTACCAAGTCGCAGAAGAAGACGGACGCTCCTCGTAAAATGCAAATCATAACCACTTCTTCGCCGGCTTCATAATCTTTTTCGATGGTGCGGGCGAGTTCTTTGATACGGGTTTGTAATTGTTCTTTTGTAAACAGTATGGATTCTAAATCCGGATGCATTGATAATTTACCTCTTGTGTAAGAATACTAATAGTATACCAAAGGACGGGAAATAAAACAACTCAATCGAAGGATTATTCTTGCAAAGACAGGAAAAGAGTTGTATCATAAAAAAGGGGTTGACGCTCCAAAGGAGGAGAAAACTATGAAAAGACAGGCAGGGGTACTGCTCAACGTATCCTCGTTTCCCGGAAAATACGGAATCGGCGGATTTTCGTGCAACGTAGAAAACTTTTTACGGGAGTTTGCCGCAATGGGTTTTAAGGTTTGGCAAACTTTGCCGATAACCGCACTCGGTTGGGGGAACTCTCCGTATAGCGGTATTTCGGCGTTTGCGGGGAATTTTTTATATATAGATTTGGAAAGGACGGACGGACTTTTGACCAAAGAAGAACTGGCTACCGCCGAATGTCGGGACGCATACTATTTGACCGACTACGACGCCGTCCGCAAAAACAAAAGTCGATTGCTTCGGTTGGCTTATTCTCGAATCAATGACGGATATTTGTCAAAAATAAAAGAATTTGCTCAAAAACAAGCGTCATGGCTTTATGATTATGCCGCCTTTATGGTTTTGAAGGAAAGATACGAACAGGCGAGTTGGCTTACGTGGGACGAAAAGTACAAAAAGCATACGCCCGAAACCGCCGAGATGGTTTTACGAGAAAACGAATCGGAATTTTATTATTTTTGCTTCGAGCAGTATCTCTTTTTTGCGCAGTGGCAGAGGATTCGGGACTACGCAAAAGAGTGCGGGATAAAAATATTCGGGGACGTGCCCATTTACGTTTGTTTGGACAGTGTGGACGTGTGGGCAAACACCGAAGAATTTTTATTGGATAAAAATTATAAGCCGACCGAAGTCGCCGGCGTGCCGCCCGATTATTTTTGTGAGGACGGACAACTGTGGGGCAATCCTCTTTACGACTACGCCGCCATGAAGAAGAACGGTTATCGGTGGTGGGTAGGACGCATGAAACATCTGAGCCGCTTCTACGACATCGTGAGGATCGATCACTTCCGCGGGTTCGCCAATTATTGGGCGGTTCCCGCCGCCGCCGAAACGGCGAAGGAAGGCAAATGGAAAAAAGGTGCCGGCAAAGAACTGTTCGATCGTATCCGTAAAGAAATCCCTTCTCTGGAAATTATCGCAGAGGATTTGGGTATCGTCGACGATGACGTGATAAAACTTTTGGAAGACACCGAGATTATGGGTATGCGCGTGATTCAATTCGGGTTTGACGGCGATAAAGAAAATACCCATCTTCCGTATAACTACCCCAAACAATGTGTAGCCTATACGGCGACGCACGATAACGATACCACCCTCGGATGGTTACTTTCGTTAGACGAAAATACGAGGAGAGAAGCCCTTTCTTACGTAGGGTGTTCGGAAGAATACGGCTGGGCAAGCGGTGCGGGAAGGTGTCCCGCCACGAGAGCTTTTATACGGACGGTGCTGTCCAGTTGCGCCACCCTTGCCGTTCTGCCGATGCAGGATCTATGCGGTTACGGGAGCGATACGAGGATGAACACGCCCGGTCAGGCGAACGGCTGTTGGCGGTACCGAACCAATTACGAAGCACTCGCCGACGTCGATCACGCTTTCCTGAAAAATACCATTCGTCTTTTCGGGAGATAAGCGCAATACATTCTTTCGCCCCCCATTCGTCCCGTTTTTTCGAATACGGAAGAAGGAGAGGGTGCGAATGCAGGAATACCAAAACGATAAAAAAAAGAGGGCGCAACCATTCGGAGAATCGGCCGGGTTGCGCCTTTTTAAGAAGGGTTATAATTCCTCGCCGACTTCGGCTACGCCAAGCTCCACCTCGAGATTTCCGTTGAGGCAACGAAGGTCGTCAATCATTTGTTTTTCTTGTTCGGGATGTTTCAGAACGACGGAATACGTCAGCTTGTACATACTACCCATATTGACGGTTTTTACCCGAATCAACTCTTGACTACGGGTATATTTTTGTAAAACGCCGCTCAGAACTTCGCCGTAATTCAAATCTTCGGGAATGGTGATTTTTAACGTTTTTTGGCGGGTAGTATTTTTATGCTTCCAAACGTTTAGGCTCTCGAACACGAAGAAAAAGAATCCCATAATCAATAATATCAGTACGCCGTAAGCGATATAACCCATACCGAACGCAAGACCGGAAGTCATGGTGACGAAGACGATGCCGATTTCTTCGGAATTTCCCTGCGCCGACCGAAAACGAACCAAACTGAACGCACCGGCGATGGCGATGCCCGTACCGACGTTCCCGTTGACGAGGGCGATGACCGTCGCGACGGCAGCGGGCAACAGAGCGGTGGTTATGAAAAACCGTTTGGAAGACCGTATGCGAAAAGAGCAAAGAAAGGAAAAAAGAAATCCGCATACGACGGCGACGCCGAGTACGAGGAAAAATGCGCTAACGGAAATTTGACCGTTATAGACCGAGTCGAAAAAGTTGTTCATGTGTTTGTACCTCCCGTAAATATGCCGAACCGTATTTCGAAAAAGATGTTTTGTAAGTGTGTGTTTCGGAGAGCGTTTGTACCAACCAAAGCGGAATAGACGAGGAAGTTTTTACTTCCAAAAGGACGGAACCCGACGGCAACAAGGGACTACCGTCTTCTCCGCCCGAAAGGGTAAGGCGTTCGGTACGGTAACGGATATTCTTGTCGAAGGTAATGCGAAAGTCGCTTTCCGGCGTATAATAGGCGGTGCGGTCGTACAAAAGCAGTGCTTTTGCGTCCAATACCTCGTAGCGATTACGGAAGGCGGTCAGTTCTCTCTCGATTTGTCCGTCGGGCAGGTCGAGACGCCGTTCGGTAAAGAGGAATGCCGTACGGGGCGTCGTGGCGATTCTGCGTTTGTAGGCCACGCCGCAGGCTTTGGCTTTTATTTCCAAATACGCCTTTTCGTCGGCGGAAACCCGACCGTACCCCCGCAGACGTAATTTTTCTTTATACGGAGGCTTTTCGAGGGAGCGTCTCGCCAAAAGAAAAGACGGGGTGTCGAAGTATAAACTTTGTATGGTGGTTTCGCCATAGGCGTCGGCACGCATATACTCGTTGACTTTTGCGGAAATTATCCCGTATATCTCGGGCGTGAGGAGAAATTTTAATTCGTACCGCTTAAAAACGAATTCGCTCATAATCCCATGATAAAACGTGAAATAAAAATTCAGTTAAAATCCACCTAAAAATTACTTAAATATTGACAACGAAAGAAAAATCGAATACAATAAAAGAAAGAATAGACAAGGAGGGCAAAATGTTCTTTACGCAATTCGGTTATTTATTCGCGAATATGGAATGGTACGTTTTGGTACTGTTTATCGTGGGTATCGTTAGTTTGCTGATTGAATTCGTGCAACCGGGATTCGGGCTTTTCGGAATACTCGGCTCGGTATGTTTGTTGCTTTCCTTAGTGTTTCGCGCGGTGTTTGCCAAACCCGAAGACGACGTTTGGATGCAGGTTTTCCAGTTTTTATTGTTGGACGTTTTGATTTTGGGTATCCTTTTCGTGTGCCTTTTGTTCGCCAGAAAGAGGGGTTGGTTCCAAAAAAAGATTGCACAACAGGATACCGCCGTTTCTCCGAGTTACAGCGACGGAACGAAGGATTTTTCCTTTTTGGTGGGGAAAGTCGGTCGTTCCAAAACGGCTTTACGCCTGTCCGGTAAAGGGGAATTCGACGGCGTCGTTTACGACGTGGTTTCCAAGGAGTTTTGGATAGAAAACGATGCGGAAATCACCGTGATCGCCACCGAAGGCGGAAAAATCGTCGTGGATAAAATTATTAAATAACGGGAGGAGTTATTATTATGTTTAGTTTACTTTGTGCTTCGGCAGGATTGATCGTCGGTATCGTTTTGATCGTCCTGTTCGTCATTGCGTTTCTGCTTTTGGTGCCTATTTCCATTTGGTTTAGAGCATTGGTCAGCGGCGCATCCATTTCCATGATTAAGTTAATCGGAATGCGTCTGAGAAAGATAAAAATCGGTATGCTCGTCGATGCTTATATTACAGGCAAAAAAGCCGGTTTGGATATCCAAATTTCCGAATTGGAAACCCATTATATGGCAAAAGGTAACGTACAACGGGTTGTAAACGCTTTGATTTCCGCACACAGCGCCAATATCGAATTGTCTACGAAAACAGCCATGGCAATCGACCTCGCCGGTCGTGACGTGTTGGATGCCGTTCGCGTCAGCGTCAATCCGAAGGTTATCGAAACCCCGATTATCGCAGCCATCGCAAAAGACGGTATCGAACTCCGTTGCAAGGCGAGAGTTACCGTACGGGCGAACATTTCCCGTTTAATCGGCGGTAGCGGAGAGGAAACCATCATTGCTCGTGTCGGCGAAGGTATCGTTACGACGGTAGGCAGTGCGGTTACCCATAAAGACGTTTTGGAAAACCCCGACCGTATCAGCAAAACCGTTCT
The DNA here is from genome assembly GCA_002315475.1 of Christensenella sp. UBA1782. GTDB lineage: Bacteria > Bacillota > Clostridia > Christensenellales > DTU072 > CAG-1782. Next base: position 15,542 of record DCGI01000071.1, read on the forward strand.
TGCCAAAGGTTTGGACAGCGGAACGGCGTACGAGATTTTGTCCATCGATATTGCCGACGTCGACGTAGGCAGAAACATCGGTGCGCAATTACAAATGGATCAAGCGGAAGCCGACAAGAGAATCGCTCAAGCCAAAGCCGAAGAACGCAGAGCCATGGCGGTAGCGGGCGAACAGGAAATGAAAGCCAAGACGCAAGAGATGCGTGCCATTGTTATCGAAGCGGAAGCCGAAGTGCCGAAGGCTATGGCGGAAGCTTTGCGCTCGGGTAAGCTCGGCGCAATGGATTACTACAATATGCAAAATCTGCAAGCCGACACCAACATGCGGAACGCCATCGGCGGAACGGGTGCAACGGGAGACGGTAAAAAAGCATGAAACGACCCGTCTATATGGAAGGTGTAGCACCGCATAAGCCGAAGGAAAGCGTCAGCACTTCCGTTCGTCTTTTACAGACGGACTTAAAACCCGAAGTAGAAGTTTTGCAAGAGAGTATCGTGCCTTCGCACGATGAAGAACAGTGTGTTTTTCCCGAGGAACACAAACAAATTGAGGAAAGGATAAACGAGTTCACGCCCGGTCCCATTGCACGATATATCGTCATGGCGGAAATTTTGGGCAAACCGAAATGCAGACGTTAACGAAATCCTCTAAAGCCCCTCTCCGGTTTCGGAGAGGGTTCTTTTCGAGGAAGGGGTTTTTTGGGGGGAGGAACCCTTTTGCCAAAAGCGTTCCTCCCCCCGCCCCTCTTTGGAAAACGGAAGCGGAACGGGTTTGGATTCGTCGAGAACGGTTCTTTTCCCGCAGGAGGGGCAAGCGGAATGTTTTTCGTAATGCGGGCAAAACGCTTGCCGAAAACAGACGGGCAGGGTATAATACTCAAGATATCGTAATATCGTAAAACGCAGGATTCTCCGCTCGGTTCGTTATCCCTATATAATAAGGAAAGGACGCCACGCAGAGAAAGAACGGAAAAAGTCAACCGAAATCGGTTCTTTTCGACGGGAAAAGTAAGGAAGGAACCGTTCCGAAAAAAAAATTAGAAATTATTGTGTATTTCTGTTGACAAGAAAGTTTTTTAATGGTATCATACTTGAGCATTTAACGAGATGATGACCGAAGGTATGGGGGTATAGCTCAGTTGGTAGAGCGCCTGCTTTGCACGCAGGATGTCAGGAGTTCGAGTCTCCTATCCTCCA
>DCGI01000071.1:16835-16971 GCA_002315475.1 Christensenella sp. UBA1782
ATGATATATTTTTATTAAGTTTTCTACACTTCTCTAGGTGCAATTTGTCACTAAGTTTGAGAAAAGCTTTCAGGGTATTTTGAGAAATGTATAAATTGACAACGATATTGAGAAAATGTGACAGGGTATATTGAGA
>DCGI01000070.1:0-1001 GCA_002315475.1 Christensenella sp. UBA1782
TGACCGCTTCGATACCGCTCCGTATTGTTAGCTCGGGATGCTCTTGGTTGAGTTGCTTAAAAATTATATACCGTTTTTTGCCTTTTGTCAATGTTTTTCCGTTCTTCTCTAAAAAATTACATAAAAAATCTTTTAGCCTTCTTGACTTCTCCGAATGCCGGTTGTAAAATATTTTATATTTTTTTAGGTGCTTATACCATACTTATGATATAGACCACCAAAAAGGAGCTTTTATTTTTATGAAAATTATTGTCGCCAATACCGAAAAAGAATTCGGTGAACTCGCTTTTGCCGAAATCAAAAAAGTCCTCGATAAAAACCCTGCCTGCACGCTCGGACTTGCTACCGGTTCGACACCCATTCCTCTTTATGACGAAATGGCGAAAGACCATCAACAAAACGGTACTTCGTATAAACAGGTTCACTCGTTTAACCTCGACGAATACGTAGGTCTGCCGAAAGAACATCCGGAAAGCTATATTTCTTTCATGACGAGAAACCTCTTTTCACGCATCGATATCGATATGCGGAACGTCAATATCCCCAACGGTCTCGCTTCCGATATACCCACCGAGTGCGCTCGCTATTCCGACTTGCTCGCTCATGCACAAGTGGATATTCAGGTTCTCGGCATCGGCGGAAACGGTCATATCGCTTTTAACGAACCCAACACCCCGTTCGACAGCACCACGCATCAGGTTTTTCTCACCCAAAAGACCATTTCCGACAACGCTCGATTCTTTAACGGCATCGACGAAGTCCCTAAGTCCGCTCTAACCATGGGTATCGGAGAAATCTTCAAAGCCAAAAAACTCTTAATGCTCGCCTCCGGCAAAAATAAAGCCGACGCCGTCTACCGTATGATTCGCGGAGAAATCACCCCGTCTTGCCCCGCTTCCATCCTTCAAAATCACCCCGACGTCGTCGTCATCCTCGATAAAGACGCCGCCGCTTTACTTGTTTAGGTTCTCGGGGAAGGAACCCTTTTTGAGAAAAAGGTT
>DCGI01000070.1:1110-38286 GCA_002315475.1 Christensenella sp. UBA1782
CGTTTTGACAAATATGTAAATCACTCATAATTGGACACTCCGAAAAAAGGAGTGGTTAATTTGAAAGGATTTTGGACGAAACGAAGGAAAGTTGCAAACGGTCTACTACGACCGCACGTTTCGTTCAAATGTTTGTCAAAACTATCTTTTATCCTTAGACAATAGACGATTCTGAAAATAAAAATTGTTTTTATTTCTTCTTATTTCGTTTTGACAAATATGTAAATCACTCATAATTAGACACTCTGGAAAAGGAGTGGTTAATTTGAAGGGATTTTGGACGATACGAAGGAAAGTTGTAGTGAACTACTACGACCGCACGTTTCGTTCAAATATTTGTCAAAACTATAATTATATCCATAAAAAATATACCAATATACCGAAATCATTTGTTATTACCTACTTTTTCGTTTTGACAAATATGTAAATCACTCATAATTAAACACTCCGACTTTTTGACATTTCGGAAGAATTCTGTTATTATATTATTATGGGAATTCGTTTATTTTTTAGGCATTTATTTAACAGTATCAATCGGCGCAAGGCACAACCTTTTTTGCTGGTTTTTGTTATTGCCTGCGCCGTAGTCGTCAGCATTTCGACCATCAATCTAAAGACGTACACCATCGAAAACGTGGAGCAACAGAACCGAGCCGTATACGGGACGACCGATATTGTCGTTTCGGTCAATTCTTTATCCCCTCGTTTTTCTTTTGTCGACGGCGCCAAAAGGCAATTCGGCGATAAAGCGAACATTTGCGGTGTTTTTACTTTACCCGTTTTTTACGGCGAAAACAACGATTTTCTGTACGGTATAGCCACCGATTTCACCGACATCTGCAAAATATTTGACTTCAAATTTATACAATACTCCTACGCAAGTACCGATTCGGCCGCTTCCCTCGTTTTTCTTTCGCAAACCGCATCCGAACAATACGGCTTTCACTTGGGTGACACCTTGACGTTCAACATTATGGGCAACGTCCTACGATACGAAGTCGCAGGCATTTCCGCCAATCGTTTTTTGGATACCTACGACATTATGGTAGACACTTCTTCCCTGATGGAAGCGATATTCGACGATTCCCTCATCGTCCAAATGCTTTTTGCGGACGCCGATTTTGCGGGGCAACTTTATTTTGATTTACTCGTAGACGATCCGAACTTTTATACCGAGCTTAGAGAGTACTACTACGATATGACGGTTACCGACGTAGCCATGTTGGAGGGCGTGACGTACGGGTTGGACGAAATCATTTTTTTGATGATTCTTGCCATTCTCTTTTTTGTCATGTGCGTCATTTATTTTTGTTGTTACATTCTTGCGACGCAACGGGTGGAAGACACCTATTTATTCTATTGCGTAGGCGCAAAGTCTTATATGCTAAACGCCTTATCCTTCTGCGAATTGGCACTCTATTGGTTTTTAGGCTCCGTCATCGGCATTGCCGCATCTTACCCGACGGGACAGCTGATTATCGACGCATGCAAGCTCACGTATAGTACAAACGTGCTATCTCCTTCGACGGTTATTATCTCCGTCGTTCTGTTGTTCTTTGCCACGGAAGGAAGTTTAATCTTATATATCCTTTCCGACCTCTTTATGAAAAAGCAAAGGAGAAAAGAAAAGAAAAAACAGCTGAAAAAAAGAAATGCCGAACCTATCCTTCTTCTTTTACTTTGGGTTACCGTATTCACGCTTTTGGTATTATCTTTCTTTGTAAACAAGACATTCAAATGGTATCTCGGTCTGTCCGATTTCTTCTTTTTCATACTTGCCGTAGCCATGACGTCCAAACATACTTGCGCCAAACTCCCCCGCTTGTTTTTCAAAAACAAGCGGTTCGACGTCACCACTCGTTATGCCTTTAAGAACATTCAAAAAACTACGACGTTAAGCAATCTAACCGTCCTCATGGGCACTTTGACGATTTCGATAGCGTGCATCGTATTGATGATTATGTGCTTTTCGGTATCCATGGAACAATGTAGAACCCTAATAAAGGGCGACTACATGGTCATGTACGCCCCCGATACGTCCATCGAAGCGTTACGAAACAGTGACAAAGTTTCTTCGGTAGAGTCTTTGTACCGAGAGCAATCGCCCATGCCCGAAGTCGGCGTAAGGCGGTACGATATCTATTCGGCGACCGACAGCAGTCTCTTTCAGGGGTTGTTCCATTTAGACGAATTACCGCAAAAGAACGAAGCGTACGTTTTCGGATTATTTGCCGAACGTATCGGCGTGGAAATCGGCGAAACCTTTACCATACGCATCGGAGACAAAACGTTCGAGTTGGTTTACGCCAAAAGCCTACCCGTCAATACGAACGGAATCGTCGTGAATTCCGAATATCTGGGATTGCCGTATAACTATACCATCGTTCAAGCCAAAGAAGGCGTTAGCGACGAAGAACTTTACGACGAAATGCAATCCATTCTGTCGCATGAAGGGGCTTTGGTCTTAAACGTCAACCAAATCAACGATTTCTTTATCGACTCCAACAGTTATAGCTATTATTGTTGTTTATTCCTTTTGATCGTCGTCCTACTCTTTTCGGCAATAGGCATTATGGACAATATTGCATCCTCTTACCGCTCGAGAAGGGAACAGTTTACTTGCTACGCACTCGCAGGCATGAGCAAACAAAACTTACGAAAAATGAAAGGAACCGAACTTGCCACAACCATCTTCTGCGGCATAATTATCGGACTTATTGTCGTGCCCTTAGCCTATACGATTATCTATGAATGTGCCCTTGGTCAAGGAATCAATCTTTTGTGGTTGTTTGGGGCATAACGACTGACAACTAAGTATTTCCTTCTTGACATATCGGACGCTTTCCCCCTATAATAAAGTCATGAAGGCTCTTGCTTATTACAAAACGTTGACGGAAAACCCGTCGGCTTTTCCCCTATCTTTCACCTACGGGTGCAAAAACTTTCGAGGATTTCCGCAAAACGATTTTTCTCTCGTCGAACAAAGCGAAACCACGCAAGGCGAAAAAAGAACCGCTCGTCTGTCTTTTCGACACGAAAATCTGCGTATCGACGTAGAACTCAATCTTTACGAAAACTACGACGCCATAGAGTATACCGTTTTCTTTTCGCCTTTCTTTTCCGAAAAAACCGACGTACTCCGAAAAGTATACGCCTTGGATTATACCCTGCCGCAAGAGTACTCTTCCCTGTTCGGCATGCTCGGCGATCATAAAAACGCCTATCGAGAATACCAAACGGATCTACGCAAAACCGACGTTTCCTTTGTCTCCGACATGGGACGTCCCACGCATATCTACGCCCCCTATTTTCAGCTTTCTTCTCCCGCCGACGGCATCCGAATGGCTTTGGGTTGGTGCGGGACGTGGAAGGCTTCCTTTTCCCGAAAGAAAAAAAACGTTACGGTAAAAATGCAAGGTTGTCTCGGATTGGATACCTATTTGTTACCCAATGAAAAAATCCGTACGCCTCAAGTCGTTTTTCTCTTTTTCGAAGGGAACGACGGAACAAACGCTTGGCGAAAATGGATGCGAGAATGCGTTTTTCCCAAACAGGACGGCAAACCGATACCTCCCTTCTCCACCGTATTCTATGCCATGGATACGGGGAAGCCCAACAGCGACGGAAGCATCTCGGAGTCCTACGAATCCTACGCAAGAAGCATGGACGCCTTTTATCGAGAAGGTCTGAGCGCCGACTTCCGTTGGTTCGATGCCGGGTGGTATTGCGATCCCGACGGCAATACGGTAGAAAGAGACTGGAGTCACACCATCGGTTCTTGGGAACTCGATAAAGTCAAATGGCCCGAAAAAACCTTCTTGGAGTCCGTACTGTACGCACGCAAACACAATACCAAAACTCTCGTTTGGTTCGAGCCGGAGCGACTTACTCACACGCCCTCTCTCATCAAGAATTACGGTCTGCAAAAAGACTGGATTCTGTATTCGCAACCAAAGTCCATACGCTTTTGGCTTAATAAAAACATTCGTGAATTATTGGATTTAGGTAACCCGAATGCAAGAAAGTGGGCACTAAACCGCATATTGTCATTCTTTGATCGGAACGATATCGACATGTACCGAGAAGACTTCAATACCGATCCCGCCTCTTTTTGGCGTACGACGGACAAAAAACTCGGACGCCATCGGAAAGGCATCACCGAAAACAAATACGTACAAGGACATTATTTACTATGGGATGAAATCCTCGCCTATTGCAAAGAACATCGAAAATGCACTTTCTTGGATGTCTGCGCTTCGGGCGGCGGGCGAAACGATATAGAATCTTTGCGGCGAGCCGTCCCGATTTTACGAAGCGATCGAGACCGCACCACCATAGACGTCCGCTTGTCGATGACCACCTCTCTATGCAAATGGATTCCGTTCAACGGTGCCGTCGCCAAAGAATCCGACGGAGAATTGGATAACGGGTTTTTCGACGTATACGTTCTGCGTGCAAGCTATTTACCGGTATTCAGTTTGAGTGCCGCTTGGTCGCTCGATCCTACCTTGTCCTATCCTTTACTGCGACAAGCGCAAGAGGAGTGGAACCGAATCAAAGAGTATTTCTTCTACGATTTTTACGTACTGACACCCTATAACGAAGCCACCGACAACACCCGTTGGACGGTCTACGAATACTTGGACGGCAAAACGCAAAAAGGCGTTTTGCAAGCATTCCGTCCTCCGCATTGTAAACAGAATAACGTTCTAGTTTCCTGTCAAGGCATCGAGCCAAACCGTTCTTATCGTTTACAAGACGTCGACGGGGAAGAACGTATCCTTTCGGGAAAGGACTTGACCTCCTTCACCATCCGTGCCGACACCCCTCGCAAAGCTTTGATTCTTTACTTTTCGGCTTTATGATTTCTATACAAAGTTTTAGGGGTTTTTGCATTCTTTTGTTTTAGCACCCAAACGTTAAAAGTAACACGGGAAGCCGTAAAAAAAGAACAGAGTCCGAAAACCCTGTTCCTTTTTCCTTGCTTTTTTTGCAAATTATTTCTTAAAATATCTTGCCAAAAGACCTGCGAACGCTTTGCCGTGTCTTGCTTCGTCACGAGCCATTTCGTGAACGGTATCGTGGATGGCGTCGAGGTTGGCGGCCTTTGCCATTTTAGCAAGGTCAAACTTGCCGGCGGTGGCACCGTTTTCGGCTTCGACACGCATAGAAAGGTTCTTTTCGGTGGAATCGGTCAAAACTTCTCCGAGCATTTCGGCAAACTTAGCGGCGTGTTCGGCTTCTTCGTAAGCGGCTTTTTCCCAATACAAACCGATTTCCGGATACCCTTCGCGATGAGCGACACGAGCCATAGCGAGATACATACCGACTTCGCAACATTCTCCGTTAAAGTTGGCACGAAGACCTTCTTTGATTTCTTCGGGTACGTCTTTGGCGATGCCGACCACGTGTTCGGCTGCCCAACTCATGGCACCTTCGATAACTTCTACAAACTTTTCGCCGGGTGCCTTGCAAAGGGGGCATTGTTCCGGTCTGACGTCGGACTCAACGATTTGTCCGCAAACTAAACATTTCCATTTTCTCATTATGAGTTACCTCCAAAATTTGATACTATTATTATACCATGAATTGCCGGAAAGTCAATGGCTGATTATCATAATCGGCTAGATAAAAGAATCGTTATTTCCGAATAAAATTCGTATAGACGTGTTCTTCCTTAACCGGCAGTCCGAAAGTGTCTTTCCCGAGCCGTATCGAACGCAATAAAAAGACGAAATTCCTTGCGAGGGTTCTCATCATCTGCATCCCTTCTTCGTCGAGAGCCGCTTCCTCTCCGTTTTTCCCATGCACGCCGTTCCAATACTGCCCCGCCGCAACAGGCATACCGCTGATCAGAAAATACTTGTTGAGTTCGTCAAACGTTGCCGTCAAACCGCCTCGCCTTGCCACGCATACGGCGGCACCGACCTTCATGGTCTTATCAAACGAGGTACTGTAAAACAGTCTGTCGAGGGCGGCAATCAAGGTAGCATTCGCAGAGGCATAATATACGGGCGAAGCGACGATTAAACCGTCCGCTTCGGCAAACTTCGGCGCAATCTCGTTGACGATGTCGTCGATGACGCATTTACCCGTTTTTCCGCACCCTCCGCACGCCATACATCCCCGTACGGGTTGATTACCCACTTGTACCGTTTCCGAAGCAATCCCTTCGGCACGCAAAATCCTTTCGATTTCCGCCAAAGCTCTTGCCGTCGTGCCGTTGGAATGCGGACTTCCGTTCAATAACAATACTTTCATAAAATCCTCCTTTTGGTATCCCTATGCTCGTGAAAGAGTTATACAAATTACTTCTTTTGCTCCGCTCTCCCGTAAAGAATCGGCTGCCGTAGATAAGGTCGCTCCGCTCGTCACGATATCGTCCAATAAAAGAACGTTTTTATCGGAGACGTCGTCGGCGCAAAAGCAACCTTCCATATTCCGATACCTTTCCGAAAAATCCACCGTAGCTTGATCCATACTGTCTTTGGCTCGATGCAAGGCGTACGAAAGGGGCAAATTCGTCTCCTCGCAAAACGCCTTTGCCACCTTTTCCATCGGATCGTATCCCCGTCTGCGAAAGTTCTTATTGCCGCAGGGAATATAACAAACTTCGTCGCAGGACAAAGCGTTTTCCCGAAACAGACGAGCCATGTAAACGGCTATCGAGCGAGCAAAAAAGGTTTGGTCGTCGTCTTTATAGCCGATAACGATATCCCGCACCAACCCTTGGTACGCAAAGCAAGAATATACGGTCAAATCCCCGTAGGTATTCTTTTCTTTCGTTAGTTTCTCCAAACCGTCGGCGCAGTCGATGCAAAACCCGCTTGCGCGGTCGTCCTCGTCCGTCAATTCGCATCCGCACCCGTTACAAGTAATTCCTTCGGGAAAGAAAAAGGAAAGCACTTTCGATAAGAATTTACGCATCGTCGTTTCCCCAAAGCAGCTCGAATTTACTCTTATTCTTTTGCAAGAGATACCCGAGCAGAGAATACCGCTTTACGGTATAATCGTTATGCACCATTCGAGATAATTGCTCGTCGCCGCCGATAATCACGACCATCCTTTTGGCTCTCGTTACGGCGGTATAAAGCAGATTCCTTGTCATCAAGGTGGGAGAGCTCCCGCCCAGTACCAAAATCACGACCGGAAATTCACTGCCCTGCGACTTATGTACACTGATACAGTACGCAAGCATGATTTCGTCGGTGGCACCGTCCTCGTAAAGGACTTTTTTCCCGTCCTCAAATAACACCGTCATTCCGTCTTTGCCGATAGAATAGACGTACCCCAAATCGCCGTTAAACACGCCCGAGCCCGTTTCACCGTCCTCTTTTTTCCAAACTGCTTCGTAATTGTTTACCGTCTGCATCACGCGATCGCCCACGCGAAACAGGTTCTCGCCGTATTGCTTTTCAAACCCCGACGGATTCAAAGCGTTTTGCAATTCTCGGTTTATATTCTCTGCCCCGACCAAACCTTTTTTCATGGGAACAAGCACTTGAATATCGTCCGGTGCAATATGGAGATAATTCGGTATTCTTGTCTTTGTCATCCCGACGACTTCTTTTAGGATATCCAAACTGTCATTTTTTCGTACAAAGAAGAAATCGCTCGCCCCCTTAACGACGGGGATTTCTCCATGATTGATGCGGTGTGCGTTGGTGACGATATAGCTATCCTGCGTCTGTCTGTGGACTTCGGTAAGGTATACGGTGGTGATAAAACCGCACCCGATAATATCTGCCAAAATGTTCCCGCACGATACGCTGGGAAGCTGGTCTTTATCCCCGACGAGAACCAATCGAGAACCGGTGGGAATGGCTTTTAAGAGCTTGTTAAAAATGTAAATATCCGCCATACTGATCTCGTCGACGATCAGTACGTCGACGGGTAACGGAGACATTTCGTTATATACGGTATGGTCGCCGAAATCCATACCGAGTAGGCGGTGGATGGTCTTGGCATCCTCCCCCGTCGCTTCAAAAATTCTTTTGCAGGCACGTCCCGTAGGCGCCGACAACATGACTTTCTTGCCGCGTTGTCGCATGATGGTGGCGATACCCCGAATAATGGTTGTTTTTCCCGTTCCCGGCCCACCCGTTATTACGGTTACGCCCCCGTTAAAAACGCTCGTTATGGCATCCCTTTGCTTCTCATCCAGTTGAATACCGAACGCCTTTTGAAATTCGTCCACCTCTCCTTCCGTCGCTTTTCCGATCGCCGACACCGTCTTCGTCAGGCGTATCAGTTTGGAAGAAATAGAATTTTCGGTTTCGTAATTGACGGCATCCGCCGCCGTCATGACGCCGTCTACCGAAAGCTGTTTGACGTTGGGCGTATCCGGCAAATTTTCACGCACTTCTTCTTCGGTTACACCGAGCAGTTTCTCCGCCGCGACAATAAGGTTTTCCACCGGCAAACAGGTGTGACCGAACTGCATGGCACCCTCTTGCAAGGTGTGTCGAATACCCGCTTTGATACGGAACGGACTGTGCTTGTCGATGCCCATTTTCGATGCGATTTTATCGGCGGTAAGAAAGCCTACCCCTTCTATGTCGTTCACCAGTTGATAGGGATTATCGCTGACGACGGGTATGGTTGCATTCTCGTATTTTCGATAAATTTTTATGGCAAGCCCCATGGGAATATCGTACTTTTGCAAGAATAAAATGCTCTCTTTCATTTTGCGACTGGCATTGTACGCCGTTATGATTTCGATACATTTTTTATGCCCGATACCACGCACCTCGCACAGTCTTTCGGGAGTTTCATCCAAGATTTTCAGAGTGTCGATGCCGAAATAATTGACGATTTGCATCGCCATTTTTTCCCCGATTCCCTTAAAAAGTCCGCTTGCCAAAAATTTACAAATGCCCATCAAGTCGTTGGGTTTGGAAAACTCCACACGATCGACGACAAACTGTTCTCCGAATTTCTTATTGACTTTGAATTCTCCGGTAATCCGAAGCAGTTCCCCCTCCGCTATTAACGGAAAAATGCCGACGGCAGTAAAATACTCTTCATCGGCACTGAAATACAGTACGGTATAACCCGTTTCTTCGTTTACGTAAACGATTTCTTCTACTTTTCCGTCATAGGTCATGAATAATACTTTCTGATTTCCTCCGCTTTATCAATCTTTTCCCATGCGAACTCTTCTCTCCCGAAATGCCCGTAGCTTGCCGTTTTGGCGTATTGCGGTCTGTTGAGCTTCAAACTCGTAATAATGGCAAGGGGACGGAAATCAAAGACTTTTTTCACGATTTCCGTAATCTTTTCATCGCTGACTTTGCCCGTACCGTTCGTCTTAATGTCGATGCTGACGGGATTGGCTTTGCCGATAGCGTAAGCAACTTGAATTTCGCAATAGTCGCAAATGCCGCTCGCCACGAGATTCTTTGCTACGTAACGAGAATAGTACGTCGCACTTCTGTCCACTTTCGTGGGATCTTTTCCGCTAAAACTGCCCCCGCCGTGCGGTATGAAACCGCCGTAGGTATCAACGATTATTTTTCTACCCGTTAAGCCGCTGTCGCCCGCAGGTCCGCCGATGACGAATCTGCCCGTAGGGTTGATATAATACTTGGTATCGGCATCGGTATACTTGCCGACAACGGGATCTATCACCAATTTTTTCATATCTTCCCGTAATTGTTCGGTGGTGATGCTCTCGTTGTGTTGCGTGGATAAAACGACCGCTTCCACCCGAACGGGTTTGTCCCCGTCGTACTCTACCGTAACTTGTGCCTTGCCGTCGGGACGAAGATAGTTTACCGTTCCGTTTTTACGGACTTCGGCGAGTTTTTGGCTAAGTTTATGACTGAGCGAAATGGCAAGGGGCATCTTTTCTTCGGTTTCGATACCGGCATAGCCGAACATCAAACCTTGATCGCCCGCGCCGATTCTGTCCAGGGCGTCTTCGCCGGCGGCGAATTCCAAACTGTCGTTTACCCCTTGCGCAATGTCACAAGACTGTTTATTCATCAAAACTTTGATTTCTACGGTACTTGCATTGAATCCCAAATCCTCTTCGGTATATCCGATTTCGGCGATTTTTTCCCTTGCAATTTTTTCGTAGTCTATGTTTGCCTGTACGTTGGTTTCCCCCATAATCAGTAAAAAGTTACGGGTACAACAACATTCACATGCGACGTGAGCATTTCCGTCCTCCGCCAAAATGGCGTCCAAAACGGCGTCGGCGATTTGATCGCAGACTTTGTCGGGATGCCCTTCCGTCACGCTTTCCGATGTAAAAAATCTATTCATATTTCTCCTTTGCTATTGCCTTTACGGCATCTATGCCTGTTTCTCTTGGAAAAGAAAGGAACGGTTCTGTCTTCCAAACCGTTCATTTTCGCAAGTATTTTTTTTCGAAAAGCCTCTCATCTTTCATGAAAGGCTTTTCGAAATCTTTATGGTTTTTTCGTATTAGTCTTCCGGTTCTACGACGTCTTCCTTTTCGTAGTCCACCATCATTTCTTTGTTTTCGACGACCTTTCTCTCGGGATCGCCTACCGTTTCGGTACGAACGTTACTATACAGTTTCATACCCGTTCCTGCGGGAATCAGTTTACCGATGATAACGTTTTCTTTCAAACCTACCAAATTATCAATCTTGGACTTAATGGCGGCGTCGGTCAAAACTCTTGCGGTTTCTTGGAAGCTCGCTGCACTCAAGAAAGAATCGGTGGCAAGCGCCGCCTTGCTGATACCGAGCAGAACACGTACTGCCGTCGCCGGTACACCGCCGTTTTCGAGAGCGATTTCGTTGGCTTCTTCCAAACGGTTTATATCTACCAATTCGTTCAACGGCAAATCGGTACTGTTCGGGTTGCAAATACGCACCTTACGCAACATTTGACGAACGATGATTTCGATGTGCTTATCGCAAATATGAACACCGTTGACACGGTACGCGCTTTGGATTTCACGAATGAGCAATTCTTGCACGCCCGTAATACCTCTCGTCTTTAAGATATCGTGCGGATCGATAGAACCGACATACAAGGGAGCACCCGCTTCCACCGTGTCACCCGTCTTTACCAACAGTTTGGCTCCGAACGGAATCTTATAGTCGTAGTTGTCTTTGGCACCTTGCAAGTGTACGGTCACGACAGAACGCTTTTCGAAGTTATCCGTCTTGACCTCTTCGGCTACCGTAATAAGACCTTTAATATCGGCGACTTGACATACACCTTTCGGACGACGTGCTTCCACCAATTCGGTTACACGCGGCAAACCTTGCGTAATATCGGCACTGGATGCGACACCGCCCGTATGGAAGGTTCTCATCGTGAGCTGCGTACCGGGTTCACCGATGGACTGTGCGGCTATGATACCGACCGCCTCACCGAGCTGTACTTGTTTTCCGTTTGCCATATTGGCTCCGTAACACTTGGAGCAGACGCCATGCTTGCTCTTACAGGAGAGCAACGTACGAATGGTAACCTCGGGTACGCCCGCCGCTTTGACTCTGGCGGCGTCTTCTTCGGTAATCATGGTATCCGGCGGTACGATCACTTCACCGGTTACGGGATTGACGATACCTTGATTCGGCATGGTGAACCGACCGACGATACGTTCTGCCATCTCTTCCACCGCTCTGCCGTTCGTGTCAAACAAATCTTTGACGACGGTACCTTTGATGTCTCTGCAATCCTCTTCGTTGATAATAACGTCTTGGCTGACGTCGACGAGTCTTCTGGTAAGGTAACCGGAGTCTGCCGTCTTCAAAGCGGTATCGGCACCACCTTTACGGGAACCATGCGAAGAAATGAAGTATTCCAAAACCGACAAGCCTTCTCTAAAGGAGGACTTAACCGGAATTTCAATAACTTTACCGGTAGGATCGTTCATAAGTCCGCGCATACCGGAAAGCTGTTTAATCTGTTGCATGCTACCACGAGCACCGGAATCCGCCATCATCCAAATCGGGTTCATCTTATCGAAATTCTTGAAGTTGTTTTCCAAGTCTTTCTCAACGGCGTTGGTGGTCTTCGTCCAAATATCGACGACTTCGTTATAACGTTCGTCTTCGGTAATAAAACCGCGACGGAAGTCTTTTTCTACTTTTAAGACTTCTTCTTCGGCTTTGTTCAGGATTTCTTGCTTATCACCCGGTATCTTCATATCGAAAACGCTGGTGGTGATGGCACCGATAGTGGAGTATTTATACCCCAACGCTTTGATCTTGTCCAACACGACGGCAACGGCGGTCGAACCTTTTTGACGGAAGCATTTTTCTACGATTTTTCCCAGCTGTTTCTTCGTAATGACGAAATCGATTTCCGTTTGCAACATGGATTGCGTATCTTCGGGATTTCTCTGGATGAAGCCCAAATCTTGCGGAATGGCTTCGTTGAAAATCAAACGTCCTACGGTGGTGACGATTAAGCCTTTATAAATGACGCCGTCCACTTCCTTCGTCATACGAACGCGAATCCAATCTTGTAACGTCAAAGCTTTGACTTGATACGCCATTTTGGCTTCGGCGGGATCTTTGAAACAACGGAGTTTGGCGATTTCTTCGGGATCGGTCGGCTTATCCGTCTTTTCCAAAGTCAAATAATAACTACCCAAAATCATATCCTGCGTAGGCGTTACGACCGGTTTACCGTCGGACAGTTTCAATATATTGTTGCTGGCGAGCATCAAAATACGAGCTTCGGCTTGCGCTTCCAAAGAAAGCGGCACGTGTACTGCCATCTGGTCTCCGTCGAAGTCGGCGTTAAAGGCGGTACAGGCGAGCGGGTGCAGTTTAATGGCTCTGCCTTCTACGAGAACGGGTTCAAACGCTTGGATACCCAATCTATGCAAGGTAGGAGCACGGTTCAACAAAACGGGATGGTCTTTGATGACTTCTTCCAAAATGTCCCATACTTCGGGTTTCATTCTTTCCACCGCACGCTTTGCGCTCTTGATGTTGTTACAAATCTCTCTGTCGACCAATTTGCGGAATACAAACGGCTTGAATAATTCCAAAGCCATTTCTTTCGGCAAACCGCATTGATACATTTTCAATTCCGGCCCTACGACGATAACCGAACGTCCCGAGTAGTCGACACGTTTTCCGAGCAGGTTCTGACGGAAACGTCCTTGCTTACCGCGAAGGAATTCGGACAAGCACTTCAACGGACGGCTTCCCGCACCGGTAATCGGTTTTCCGTGTCTGCCGTTATCGATAAGAGCGTCCACCGCTTCTTGCAACATACGTTTTTCGTTACGAACGACGATTTCGGGAGCACCCGCTTCTATCATCTTCTTCAAACGGTTATTCCGGTTGATAACACGACGATATAATTCGTTGAGGTCGCTTGCCGCAAAACGTCCGCCGTCCAACTGCACCATCGGGCGCAAATCGGGAGGCAAAACGGGAAGAACGGTCAGTATCATCCATTCGGGTTTGTTGCCCGACTTTCTGAATGCGTCCACCACGTCCAAACGCTTGGCGATTTTTATCTCTTTGGCACTCGGTTGCTTCGGCTTGCCGTCCACCAATTCTTTTTGTTCTCTTTCGCTACGGACTGCGTTTAACTCGTCTCGCATTTCGGCACAATCTTTCTCGACGTCGATTTCTTGCAGAAGGATTCTTAACGCCTCGGCACCCATACCGGCTTTGAAGCTGTCGGCACCGTGTTTTTCCACCAAATCACGGTACTCTTCGTCCTTGATGACGTCCTTTTTCTTGATTTCGGTCAACTCTCCGGCGTCCAAAACGACGAATGCCGCAAAGTAGATGACTTGTTCCACCTGCTTCGGACTCATATCGAGCATCGTACTGATACGACTGGGTACACCGCGATAGTACCAAATATGCGATACCGGCGCCGCCAATTCGATATGTCCCATCCTTTCACGACGAACCTTGCTCTTGGTGACTTCTACGCCGCACTTGTCGCAAACGATTCCTCTGTAACGGACACGTTTGTACTTTCCGCAGTGACACTCGTAGTCTTTCGTAGGTCCGAAGATTTTTTCACAGAAAAGCCCGTCTCTTTCCGGCTTTTGTGTACGGTAGTTAATCGTTTCCGGCTTCGTGACTTCGCCATGCGACCACTCACGAATTTGTTCGGGGGAAGCGATACTGATTTGTATAGAATCAAAATTATTTATTTCTACCATGCCTTACCTCGTTAATCATTATTATTATCATCATCGTCAAAGCTGTCCGAAAGACCACTGTCGTCTACGCCGATCACACCCAATTCTTTCAGGATGCTTTCTCCCGTTTCGTCTTCCGATGCCGTATCGGAGAATTCATCGTCGTCATCCTCCGTCAAACGCAATCCGCCGCCCATCATGTCGTCGAGATCGTCGCTGTCGGTGGTCAAAGAAGGTCCTCCGAGCATATCTTCCAAATCGTTGAAGCCGATCGATTCGTCATCGTCCAAAACAAAATCTTTCAGACCTTGATTATCGGCGTCGAAGAGGGACTCTCCGTCCAAACCAAGTCCGGCAATGGTGTCTTGCACCTCTTCTTTCATGCTGTGGAAGTTCGGCTTGCCGCTGTCATGATCGTCGTCGTAAAGCTCGGGCAACTGGAATTCGGCATGGTCTTCGCTGAACAGTCTTACGTTCAAGCCCAAAGACTGAATTTCTTTCTTCAAAACGCGGAACGCTTCCGGAATTCCGGGTTCGGTGGCGACCGACGACTTAATGATACTGTCAAAGACTTTTTGACGTCCCATAATATCGTCCGACTTGACCGTCAGGACTTCTTGCAAAATGTGGCTGGCGCCGTAGGCTTCCAACGCCCAAACTTCCATTTCTCCGAAACGCTGACCGCCGAATTGCGCCTTTCCTCCGAGAGGTTGTTGCGTAACCAAACTATACGGCCCTACGCTTCTGGCGTGAATCTTATCGTCGACCAAGTGGTTCAACTTCAACATATACATATATCCGACGGTGGTACGGTTTTCAAACGGTTCCCCCGTTCTGCCGTCGAACAACTGAATCTTACCGTCTAACGGTAAATTGTTTTTCTCAAACAATTCCCGAATATCCGACTCGTTGGCTCCGTCGAATACCGGCGTGGCGAACTTGCAACCCATCAAACCGGCAGCCAAGCCCAAGTGCACTTCCAAAACCTGTCCGATGTTCATACGAGAAGGAACGCCCAACGGGTTTAACACGATTTGCAAAGGGGTACCGTCTGCCAAGAAAGGCATATCTTCACGAGGAAGAACGCGGGAAATAACACCCTTGTTACCGTGACGTCCCGCCATTTTATCCCCGACGGAAATCTTACGTTTTTGCGCAATATATACACGCACGAGCACGTTGACGCCGGGATCCAAATCGTCTTTGTTTTCACGCATGAATTTCTTGACGTCTACCACGATACCGCTTTCGCCATGATTGACTTTTAACGATACGTCTCTGACTTCTCTGGATTTTTCACCGAAGATGGCTCTCAACAATCTTTCTTCGGGCGTCAACTCGGTTTCGCCCTTCGGCGTAACTTTACCGACGAGGTAATCTCCGCTTCGGACTTCGGAACCGATCATGACGATACCGTCTTCATCCAAGTTCTTCAAAAGATCGGCGCTGACGTTGGGGATGTCTCGGGTAATTTGTTCCTTACCGAGTTTGGTATCTCTCGATTCGATTTCGTATTCTTCGATATGGACGGTGGTTAATACGTCTTTCTTGACCAAATCTTCACTGATCAAAATAGCGTCTTCGTAGTTATAACCTTCCCACGTCATAAAGCCGATCAGGATGTTTCTGCCTAAGGCAAGTTCTCCGTTGCTGGTGGCAGGGCCGTCGGCAAGGATGCTCCCGTGTACCTTGATGATGGTGTTGCCGTCTTCGTCGACTTCCAACACTTCACCCGTTACTCTGTCGCCCTTGTTGACAATGGGCTTTTGGTTGACGCAGGTACCTTGATTGCTTCTCTTAAACTTGAGAAGTTCGTATTCGTCTTCTTCACCGGTATCGGTTTCGACGACGATTTTGTCGGCGGTTACGCTCTTGACGACACCGTCGTTTTTGGCGACGACGCACACGCCGCTGTCGTAGGCGACTTTACATTCCATACCCGTCCCCACGAAAGGCGCTTCACAACGAAGCAACGGTACCGCCTGACGCTGCATGTTACTGCCCATCAAAGCACGGTTTGCGTCGTCGTTTTCCAAGAACGGAATCAAACTGGTCGCCACCGAAACGAGCTGTTTCGGATCGACGTCCATGTAGTCGACTTTTTCGGCGGCGAATTCTTTAATATCGTCACGATACCGACAAGTAACACGAGAATTGACGAATCTGCTGTTTTCGTCCAAAGCTTCGTTCGCTTGGGCTACCACGAATTTATCTTCTACGTCGGCGGTCATGTACTCGACGACGTCGGTAACCACACCCGTTTCTTTGTCGACCTTACGATAGGGAGCCTCGATAAAGCCGTATTCGTTAATACGCGCATACGAGCTTAACGAGGTGATAAGTCCGATATTCTGACCTTCCGGCGTCTCTATCGGGCACATTCTCGAATAGTGAGAGTGGTGAACGTCACGCACTTCAAAGCCGGCTCTTTCTCGGTTCAAACCGCCGGGGCCGAGTGCGGAAAGCTTACGCTTATGCGTCAGTTCTGCAATCGGGTTCGGTTGATCCATAAACTGGGACAACTGACTGCTTCCGAAAAACTCCCGAATGGCACTGGCTACCGGACGGATATTGATAAGAGACTGTATCTTCACGTCGTGCGGATCGTTGACGATGCTCATTCTTTCCTTGATGACTCTTTCCAAACGAGCGATACCGATACGGAATTGGTTGTGAAGAAGTTCGCCGACCGAACGCACGCGACGGTTGCTCAAGTGGTCGATATCGTCACAAGCGTAAAAACCGTACCGCATGGAAAGGTTGTACGAAATGGTAGCGATAATATCGTCTTGCGTGATATGCTTTACCACCAAGTCGTCTTTATGTTCGATAATGGCGGCTTTTAACGCTTCCATATCGTCTTGATGTTCTTCCAATAAGCGCAACAAAACGGGATAATAAACCTTTTGGCGAATACCGATGCTGCGAGGATCTACGTCTATGTATCCGGCAAGGTCAACGGTGTTGTTACCGATGACTTTGAACTCGGGACGATCGCTGCCGTCGGGCGTCGCAATATAAACGACGTTAATACCGGCGTTTTGAATGGCGTTTGCCACTTCGTGCGAAATCACTTCGCCCGCTTCCACCAAAATTTCGCCGTCCGCTTCCACGCTGCGACTGGCTACTTGCCCTTCGATTCTTTCCGCAACCGAAAGTTTCTTGTTGAATTTATATCTGCCTACGTGACGAACGTCGTAACGGCGGTCGTCAAAGAACACGTTTTCGAGCAAAACTTCGATACCGTTCGAGGTAGGCACCTCACCCGGTTTCATCTTACGGTAGAACTCGATCTTCGCCGCTTCCACCGTATTGACGTCGCCGTCTTTCAAGGCGGTCGCCGCAATCATCGGATCGTTATCGAACATCTCGGCAAGCTCTTCGTTGGTGCCGTTCCCCAAAGCACGGAGCAACATGGTAGCGGTCATCTTACGGTTACGATCGACGCGAACCATCAAGCTGTTGGTAGAGTCTTGTTCGAATTCCAACCAAGCGCCACGATTCGGAATAACCGTCGTAAAATACCGGAAAACACCCGTTTTATCCCGTTCCCCTTTCGTATACACACCGGGACTACGCACCAACTGCGATACGACGACACGCTCGGCACCGTTAATGATAAACGTACCCTTATCGGTCATTTTGGGAAGCTCACCCATGAAAATGGTATCTTCCAACGGTTCGTTGCTATCCATCAAAGTCAGTCTGACCAAAACTTTCAGCGGGAACGTGTACGTTTTATCTTGCTCTTTGCATTCGTTAATGTCATACTTGCAAGTACCTTCCAGAGAATGGTTGAGAAACTCCAACGCCATCTTGCCGCTGTAATCGGTAATGGGGGAGAAATCCTTGAAAACTTCGTCGATCCCTTCTTTGATGAATTTTTCGTACGATCTTTTCTGCACTTCAATCAGATAAGGCATATCGATAATCGGTTTGATTTTACTGAATGTCCATCTTTCGGTATTGCCGCACTTAATTTTGTGAGTTCTTTGAGACATGCTTAGCTCCTTATAAAAAATATTCAAAAACGCATTTTTCTTTCAAAATGCAACGATTTTCGTACGCTATGTAGAATCTTCCCCTTACCCCGATAAACATTCTCGATTATCGTCGAAGCGATACTATTCATCATAGTTATACAGTCAAGCATTATAGCATAGTATAGGATGACTGTCAAATGTTTTTTGACATTTTATAAATAATATTTATTTATTTTTGAATATATTTTACTTCGTTCCGATACCGTTTTATCTTGCCGAACGCCTTCAAAAATCTGCGTTTCCTTTTCGGTTCGTTCAAAACGATACCCTGTAAAAAGAGGCTCTGCCCGTAAAGTTCCGTATTGACAAAAACAAAGCCTCGTGCTACACTTATTTTGCAAATCAAACGTAAAAAAAAGGAACCGACTCGTTATGGAAAAAAAACCGAACGCCTTACAAGAATGGAAAAAAGGATTTCAGAACGCCGAAAAAGGAAAGAAAGGAAAGTTTCTCGTAGAGTTTATCAAAACGCACGAAGACTTACGGCAAGTCGTCTTTTTCTTTCTGTTCTCTCTCCTGTGCTTTGCCGCCGAAATGGCTTCGTTCTACGCCATTTATTATATTTGCCGGTCGGTATCCTATGACGCCCCGTTCTCGTGGTTCGTCTTCGACTATACCGCCACCGAAAGCGGCGGACAGGGCGGCTTCCTTGCCTTTTTGATTTCTACCGCCATTGCGCAGGCGTTGACCTTCGTTTTGAACAGAAAAAAGACCTTTAACGCCAATAACAACGTCGTATTTTCGGCTATCATGTATGCGATTATGGTGGTGATTATCGTCGTCATGAACGCCGCCTTATGCGGCATCATCAAAGACGGTATCGCTTCCGCCATGTTGCGCGGAAACTGCGGAGAAAGCATCACCGACTTTATCAGCGGCACCGTTTCCAAAATGGTAGGCGGCGCACTCGCTTGGTTGATTTCCTTCTTCACCAGCAAATTCGTCATCATGCGGAAAAAGAAAGAACCTACCCGAGAAAAACGAGAGGAATCGGTATGAGATTAGACAAGTACTTAAAAGTAGCCCGCATCATCAAGAGAAGAACGGTCGCCAACGAAGCTTGTTCTTCCGACCGCGTCAAAGTCAACGGCAAAGACGCAAAGCCGTCCAAAGACGTTAAAGTCGGCGACGTCGTTTCGGTGGGCTTCGGCGACAACAAACTGACTTTCCGCGTTTTAATCGTACCCGAAGGCAACGTTCCCAAAAACAACGGTGCCCTTCTCTACGAAATCATTACCGATGACGATATTTGACGTCATAATTGTAGCGAACGGTACCTCTTCCCGCATGGGTTTCGATAAATTATCTGCCCGTTTGGGAGAAGAAACCGTCCTTTCTCGTACCGTTTCTTGCTTTCAAAACCTGCAAGGACTGCAAAAAATCATTTTGGTTTCCGATAGGTTTTCCGAATTCGACGGTTGCGTTTGCGTGGGCGGCGGTTCCACCCGTACGCAATCGGTTCGTTGCGGTTTGGAAAAAGTAACTTCTCCGTTCGTACTGATTCACGACGGTGCCCGTCCTTTCGTCGAAAAAAAACTTTTGGACAGAATCCTCGCCACCCTTGCCGAAAAAGGCTCTGCCGTACCGTTTATTCGCCCTACCGACAGTATGCGAAGAATTTTGAACGGGGTAGCGGAAACGGTAGACAGAAACGACTACGTTCTTTTACAAACGCCGCAGGCGTTCCGCACCGAAGACATCCGAAAAGCCTACGATTTATCCCGTACCGACGAAACGGACGATAGCGCCCTGTATGCCGAATTTATCGCACCTCCCGCCCTCGTGGAAGGGGATTACGCCAATAAAAAAATAACCCGTCCCGAAGATTTGTTCGGTATCAACGCCAAAATCGGTACGGGATTCGACGTCCACAAACTTGTCGAAGGTCGTCCTCTCCGTCTCGGCGGTATCACCGTTCCTTTTGAGAAAGGCGAAGAAGCCCACAGCGACGGCGACGTCCTTCTACACGCCCTCATGGACGCTCTGTTGACCGCAGCCGCTCTGCCCGACATCGGCACCCTTTTCCCCGATACCGACGAAAAATACCGCAATATCGACAGTACCCTCTTGTTGCAAGACGTTTACGGGCGTCTTGCCGAAAAGCATCTGACCGTCCTGTCTTGCGATACGGCAGTTTTGTTGCAACGCCCCAAAATCGCTCCTTACCTTCCGCAAATGCGTCAAAATATCGCGTCGGTTCTGCATATTGCTCCCGAAAAAGTCAATATTTCCGCCACCACGACGGAAACGCTCGGCATTATCGGAGAAGGCAACGGCATCGCCGCCCTTGCCGTCGTTTCTTTGTCGTAAGTTTTATCCGTAAAAAAAGAACTCGAACCGAGCGTTCGAGTTCTTTTTCTTTTACAAAAAACGGCTATTTGCTTCTTGCGTACGCTTTGGCGTCCTTCCGCAAACCACGATAGAAGAACGAAAGTACCATTAAGACCGCCGTACCCGCCGCACTGATCCAAGTCCACGAAGAGAAGTTCAGCGAAATCGCATTCAAGAAGGTCTTTACCATCGTGAGTTCTTCGGCAGTCATTTCGACTTGCGTCAAAGCGACGGGCAAATACTTTACGAGAAGCATCGGCAATCCGACCAAGAACACGTGGGGCATCCACCCCCAAATACGAGGAATCGCCATGCTGACGGTTTTATTCTTGCAGAACAGCTTGATGACGATTTTTATCAGCAAATATGCCCAAGTCGCCATGACGAACAACAAGAAGTATCCGACGTAGCCCATGTAGGTGGCGATTTGATTCAGTACGTCCGTTCCGATAGTCGCATAGATCTTATCGGAAACGTAGGTTTTTACTTCGTCCATAGAAGTCATTTTGGGCGTGGTGCTTGCTCCCCCGCCGATACCGGCTTCGGCGGTTCCTTCGTCCAAAGTACTGTTGACGACCGACACAATCAAGCTTTCGGTACTGAAATTACCGTCTTCGTCGGAAAACTCTTGAATGGCCTCGTCGTACGAATCCAAAACTTCTTTCTGAATGGCTGCCTTTTGTTCGGCAATAGCCGCCTCTTTTGCTGCGGGGGGAATGCTTTCGTCGGCATTGACTACTTCTTCGGCGTAAATGGCGAAAAGCTTATCAAGTTCTTCCGAGCCGCCCGCAAGCAACGCACGCATCGAAGCGGTATCGCCGTCCAACAAAGCGGGAATGCTTTCTCCGATTTCGTCGGCAATGGTATTTATGTCTTCTTCGGTTATCCCTTTATCCGCCAAAGCACTCATGACTTCGGTATTGCCGGCGTCTTCGCTCAGCGACTTTTTGATTTCCTCTTTCACCATTTCGACGGCATCGCTCACGACAAGTTGAACGGCACTTTCCGCAATAACGTCCACTTGATCGCTCAAGCCGTCCACAAGCGTTTTCACTTGTTCGGAAAGCATGGTGTTGATTTCGTTACCGTCCTTGCCCAATGCGGAATTGACGAGGGATTTCCCTTCCAGTTTTATCGAAATGGGGAAAGTTACCGAAAAATCGTCCCCGATATAGGATAAAAAATCTACGTCTTCCGGTGTGGTTCCTTCCGCCTTGATGGAACCTCCCGTTCCGCTTTCTCCTGCCGCCAAGATGGTTTCGATAAGCGTCTTATCAATGGTAACGGACGCCTCGAAATTCCAAAAACTGCCCAAATACAACGTGATGACGGAAACGACGCATACGACCGCCATGAGAATGTTGCAAATCATGATGGCACCGTTCTTCGGCTCTGCTACTTGTTTCTGTTTTTTCATATTTTCTCCTTTATTTACTCGGCAATATCGCCTAAGCAATCGATAATAAAACGCGGTCTGTACGGGAAAACCTTGATGTTTTCCAACGTAGAAACGCCGCTCAGTACCAAAACCGAAGTCAAACCCGACTCGATACCGGCGATAATATCGGTATCCATTCTATCCCCGATCATGACGGTATCGGCGGAGTGTACGTCCATAAGGCGCATTGCCGCCCGCATCATTAAAGGATTCGGCTTCCCGACGTAATAAGCCTGCGCACCCGTCGTCAATTCGATCGGGGACACCAACGCCCGACAAGCCGGCACGTTTCCCTTTTCGTTCGGGTAAGTCAAGTCACTGTTGGTACCAATCAACCTTGCGCCCTTTTCCACCAAACGCATCGCCTTGCACATGGCGTCCAAGTTATAATTAAACGTTTCGCCGATGACGACGTAATCGGGATCGACGTCGTTAAGCACGATGCCTGCCGAATACAAAGCGTTATAGAGATAGGGTTCTCCGATGACGAAGGCACTGCATCCGGGTGCCTGCGTCGTCAAGAATCGTGCCGTCGCCTGTGCGCTGGTATAAAAATTATTTTCTTCCACTTCCAATCCCATGCGATGAAGTTTTTGTTTCAATTCCATCGGGGATTTTCCGCTGTTGTTGGTCAAAAAAAGAAATTCTTTATCGTTCTTTTTTAACCAATCCAAAAATTCGTGGGTGCCCTGTACGATTTCGTTTCCATGATACACCACACCGTCCATATCGCAAATGAACGCCTTTTTCTCCCGTACTTCCGCTATATCCTTTTCAAAATATATCATGCACGCTCCACGAAATAGACCGACTGCATGACTTGCGGCACGGTAGGTCTGTCGTTTCTGCCCGTCTCTACGGCTGCGACGGCGTCCACCGTTTCCATGCCTTCCACCACGAAACCGAAAGCCGCATACTGTCCGTCCAAGAAAAGAGCGTCCTTGTGACAAACGAAAAATTGACTCGACGCGCTGTCGTACAGTTGACTTCTTGCCATCGAAAGCACCCCTCTCTTATGCGAAAGGGTATTGTTGACGCCGTTTGCACGGAATTCTCCCTTAATGGTGGTATCGCTTCCGCCCATGCCCGTTCCCGTAGGATCTCCGCCCTGAATGACGAATCCGGCAATCACTCTGTGAAAAATAATGCCGTCGTAAAATTTCTTTTCCACGAGATTTCGAAAGTTTTCGGCGGAAACGGGTGCGTTCTTATCGTCGAGTTGCACCACAAAGGACTTCCCGTCCTTCATTTCGATTTTTACAAAATCCGTTCTTTTATCGGTTTTTACAAAAGCCATATTCCCCTCCTTTATTTATCTTCGGGTACGATATTGATGATGATTTTCGCCACCGTTTCTTTATAGCACCATACTTCGGCATCGTATTTACCGATGGTCTTGACGCCGGTCGGCGCGGTAATCTTCTTTTTATCGACCGTAAATCCGATCAAAGCCAGCCCTTTGGCTATATCCGCCGCCGTCACGCTGCCGTACATTTTGCCGGCACCGCACTTGACGGGAACGGTGATTTCGGTACCGTTGATTTTTTCATACATCGCAAGTGCCGCCGCTTTTTCTTCGGCTTTCTTCTTTTCTTCGTTGAGTATTCGTTGATTTCGCTCGTTTTGAGCGGTTTTCGTAGCCATATACGCCATCTTTTTAGGAATCAAAAAATTCATTGCGTAGCCGTCGTTGACGGTAACAAGATCCCCTTTCTTCCCGAGAGGTTTCACATCTTCCAATAAAATTACTTTCATAAAACAACACTCCGTTCGTTTTTTTTAAGTATACCGCAATTCTCCCGTTCTGTCAACAAGCAGCAACTAAACCTTTTCACGAACTTTCTGATTCATCGCATCGCAAAAAAACGGCGTCATAAATCCCGATTGCCTGCACATACTATCTCCGGAATAAAAATCGGAGGAAACATGATTCAATTAAAATGTACTTGCAACAACTGTCAACACAACTTAAAAGGGCATTGCGATGCCGGTTATATTTCGTTATCGGAAAAAGCCGACTGCCAAAGTCGTATAAAACGCTCGGGCGGTGCCTTGGAACAGACCTTCCGTGAAATGGAAGCGGGAGAAGAATTTTTAAGCGACGCCCCCAACGTCGTCCAATGCAACGCGCGTTGCGCCTATAACGAAAACAACAAATGCACCGCTTCTTCCGTCAAGTTTTCCGATATGTTGATGAAAGTCCGTTGCGAAACCCGTATCAAGCCGTAACGAGAAGCGAAAACTGTTTTAAGTAACGTTTCGCTCCTTCCGCTTGCAAAACAAAAAACGATGACCTTCTCGAAGCGTCATCGTTTTTCACCGAAAGAGAGGGTACGGGGGAGGAATGTGTCCTTCCCCGCCCTCTTTACACGTAAACCATCCATTTCGCAATGCCGTACAACACCGCAAAGAAGATTCCGATAAACAACAAAATGCCGAAACTTTTTAACAAAAGACTCTTCTTCGAAATCTTCGTATCGTCCGACGGGAAAGCCTCTTCTTTCGTGTTTTCGTCGCACTCCCTATAGGACAACGCCTTCGGATTGTCCAAAATATAGGCTTTTTTATCGGTTTTTACCATGCGCGCGAATAACACGACGTCATAAGTACACCCACAAAACAACAGACAGCAAGGGAACAACAGAATAATTCCCCCCAAAAAGAAGGTCAACAAAACGGGCAGGACTCCCGTCAACAGTACCGGCGTCGCCAACCCGACCAAAAAGGCGTTCCGCTTCATCGGTTTGCGACAATGCACGTACAACGTCCCGTTTTTCCAATCCACGCCGAACGTAACGTCCTTAACGGGCACCTTTCCGATACCGATAGCCGTAACGGCGTGCAATCCCTCGTGCAACACCATGCCGACCAAAAAAATTCCTACCGCAAGAATACCGTCGTACCAAACCGAGCCCGTCGTCAAAATCGGACTGTTCTCGTCGACAAGGTTCAGTATACCGAGCGGTAAAAAGGTAATAAAAAAGAGGAGCACCGCAAGGGTGTCCGCTTTTTTATCGTTTAGCGTAATCGTTTTTTCGGAACCGTTCATTTTATTTCGTCGGAGCCGAGGCAATGATTATCATATCGGTTATTACCACTTCCGAACCGCCTTTTCCGTCATCTACGGTAAATTGTTTCAAAGTAATCGTGTTTAGAATCCGCGTCATGTCCAACCCGAGCGTAACTTCGGCTTTCCATGCCAAGCCATCCGGCGTCCTGACAAAAGGCGAATATACGCTTTCCTCCCCTTCCGGAATGACGAAATGGAATTCTTCGGCAACTTGACAATTCTTGCTATCGGCTTGATCCGACAAGTAATTCAGCAAAGCACTCATTCCTTCGTCGGAAGAAACGGCGTAGCTGTATTCTTTACTGCCGAGCATAAAGGTATGATTGGCAAAATAATCGTACCGGGTGTCGGCTGCCACTTCGACGATTGCTTTGCTTTCTTGATAGTTTTCTTCCATAGCGGCATCGGTAATCAAGAAGAAGCGGTGCGACAAAAATTCCTGTCCGCCCTCCGTTTCGTCCCACAAACTGCTATTGCCGCTCGTACAGTCAACGATATACCAGCTCGGTTCTTCCTCGCCTACCGCAATATAAATTTTATTCCAAGCGTGTCCCGTTCCTTCGCCGATTTTTTCTCCTTCCACCTGAATGGCAGGGATACCCTCGATACGGCAGAGCAACATATACGCCTTGTTGATACCGTCGCAAACGGCGAGTTTATCGTTCAATACCCCTTCCAAATAGAAACAGTTATATGCGTAAGCTTCTTCGGACGATAATTCCTCGGAACAAACCTTATCAAAAGTATCGTGGTCGTATTCGGTTTCGGTAATGATATAATCGTAAAAAGCTAACGCCTTTTCTTCGTCGGTCATATCGTCGTTTACGATAGAACGTACGATAGCTTTGGCTTTATTGTATAAGGTTTCCACCGCACTGTCTTTTTCAAAGACGGGACGATACCCTCTGTTGATCGCAAAGACCAACTGTTCGCTATCCTTGACAAGGATGGTGCTTTGAATGTGGTCGATGGCAAAATCGGAAAAACCTTCTTCTCTGCCCGTCGAATAGTGTACCGTCGTAGGTTCCGTCTGTTGATACGAACCGACCGAGTTTTCCACCGCAAACGGATCGTAAGTAATCGTAACGGTAATCTTCCAGCTTTCTTTTTCTTTATCCCAATCGATACCGGTTCCGCCCTCAAAGAACTGCGCCCCGTCGACAGAAGCGTCGTGAATGGCATCCCCGACCAACTTGCTGATTTCGTTCTGTTCTTTCTGAGAATCCAACAAAACGGTAACTTCGGTCAAACGATTCAACAAGAAATACGTAACGTAATCGTCTATTTCGTCTTCGGTGATTTGGGTGACTTCGGAGAAATCGATATAGGTGTCTTTTTCATCCTTTAACGCATACGCCGCAAAAAACGTCTTGTTCCCCGTCGTGCCTTTGGCAATATTCTCGACAGCCGCACCCTCTTCGTCAAACCAACCGACAAAGGTATAGTCGTCGTATTTCGGAACGGCATTGCTCAACGTAAAGGCGTCCTCTACGGTATAGACGGCAAGGTTTCCTTCCCCGTTCGTACCATAGCCGAGAGAATAGGTCACCGTGTATTCGATCGTCTCAAATACGCTATACAACTCGATATTTTCACTAATCGGCGTATTAAAATCAAATTCGGTATAGATTTCGCCTTCTTTGGTCGCCCAATAGAGGAACGTGTAACCTTCGTTCGGCGTTACTTCCTGCGCCGTCACTTTATCGCCCGCCGTAACCATAACGGGACTGTCCGTTCCTTTTTCGGTATGACTGAAATTGACTTCCAACATGGAAGAAGGATACTGATTGACGACAAAATAGTAGGTGACGTCTTTTCCCGTTTCGGCAATGACTTTTACCAAAAACGAGTGTTCCACCGGTTCGTCACCCTCGTTTGCCGAGAAGGTTATACCCTGAACGGCTTTTTCGTTAAGGTCTTGCAAAACGTAAGTCGCCGAAGGACTGACGGTAAAGTACTTATCAAAATCCACCGACACTTTGTCGTAGCGAACGGATAACTCGAATTCTCCGTCCTTTTCCCGAACGCCGCTACCGCTCTTAACGATCAATTCGGCTTGGTCGCAAAGATACTTGGCGTAAAAGGTTTTATCGCCCATAGTACCGACTTCCAAACTTTCCACTTTCTCCCCCGAAAGTTCCGCCTCCGTATACCAACCTTCGAATTGGTACCCCGTTTTTACACAATCGGTAGGAAGATTTACCGCCGTCTTGATGTCGTACGAAGTCGTAGCTCCCGTCAAAACGCCGTCGTTGGTTACGTACGTAATGTTGTAAGTAACCGGCGTCCACTTATAATAAATCGTAATATCTGTTTTGACGGTATCGGTGGCTTTCCATGCGTTCGTCCGATCCTTGTCGGTAAAATACCCGCCGAACAAGTAGCCTTGTGCCGTCGGTTCTTCCTCCAAAGTCAACGTACTGCCGTATTCCGCTTTCTTGTTTTCGTGGGTAGCCAATTCATCGGTGAACGTCACCGTAAACTCCTTTTTTTTCCACTTGGCATAAATGGTCAAATTGGAAGAAAGCGGAGTTCCGTACGCCAATTCTTTGGTACATTTCTCATCGGAATACCAGCCGACAAAGTCGTATCCTTCTTTCTCAGGCTCATCCTTAGGCTTCGTAATAATATTATCGGAACCCGAAACGAAATCCGTCTCCTTCATTCCGTAGGTAGAATCGATGCGTATGATATAACTTTTGGAAGAACTGCCACCGCCCGAAGAACCGAAACCGCAAGCGACCAAAGCGGTCGTTAAAACCAACAGCAACAAACAGAATATCGAAATTCTTATAAACTTCTTTTTCATTTTTTACTCCTTTTTGCTCTCAATAAAAGCAACGACGTCTCCGACGGTATGTAACTGCATGGCTTCTTCGTCCTCGACAAGAATACCGTATCTGTCTTCCGCCGCCACAATGAACTGTAACATATCGATACTATCGGCACCCAAATCGTTCTTCAAATCCGAAGATAAGGTTATTGTACTTTCGTCCAAACCCAACTGTTCCGCAATAATTTTTCTGATTTCTGCGAACATATACTCCTCCTTTTTTCAAAAAAAGGGGTGTAAAAACACCCCTCTCTTTTGTTTTTAGTGCTAAAAGCTTTCTTATTTAATAAAGGTCTGCTTGGAAGCGGCATAGTCGATGACCATAGCGTTCTTATTGATGCCGAGTGTGAAAAGCAAAGCAACGAGCAACAAGGCGGAATAAACGTACGCACCGAGATTAATGGTGAAAAGTCCTTCTCCTTGCTTCCAGAACATAATCGCAATACCGGCAACCGAGAACAACAGCGAAAGCAACGTCAACACGTTAAACTTGGGCAGTGCTTTGGATTTTCCTAAGCAAATCAACGATTGCAACAAAACGATGACCGCGAACAATGCGCTCAAAGCGTATGCCGCACAAACGATGGCACCGAATAATCCGTCCATGTTACCGTTCAAAATCTCGGTCAAAGCTCCGTCGGTGATGAAGCTCTTGATTGCCATCAAAGCGGTAGAATCGTTCCAGATAGCGAGCAAGCAAGCGACGACGATGGCACCGAGTGACAACAAAGCGACGAAAGTGCTGATAACGGGGTAGGGGTTCCGTTTGTAAGCAGGCTCCGGCGTCGCCGTATCGGGGATCTCGGGGCGATAATTCGGATCGTATTGCAAAAGCGGTTGGTTCTGCGTGGTATAAGGAACCAACGAAATCGGTTGTACGATAGGCGGTAATTGCACGATCGAAGAAGGCGTGGGAATGGCGTTGTTTTGGTTCGCCGTAATCGGAGACGGATAGGAACCCGCCGCCTGTTGTCCCATCATCGGATCGGCATAGTAATATTTTCCGTCCGAACCGATAAACGGATGATTGGGATCGGCACTCATGTTTTCGGGAATATCCGCATTCTCAATGGGTATCCATTTCCCCTGTACACCGTTTACCATGGTAGGTTGATATTGTTGATTGTTATTTGTGTTCATAGTATCTATTCTCCCTGTAGTTATCTCTACTCTATATTATCTTCTTCCGGCAGGTATGACGTCCGTTTGAACGACCTTCGAAGGTGTCGCTATCGGGACGGGACCCGCTACCGGTAAAGGCTTATAGCTGAGCGGCATCTCGAACACTCTGCCATACTCGTCCACCGAATAATACTTCGGCACGCCCAACTGTTGCATGGCGTTCGTAGCGTAACAAGAATTTGTCGTCGTCCCCACCGAAGAATAACAAGGTGCCTTCGGCGAAGGAAGAATGGTCGTCGTGCGGTCGGCTATGGTCGTACTTGCCGTTCTTTGCGCCGCTTCCGCCGCTTTTCTGCTCCGCTCTGCTAAAGCTCTTTCGTAAGCATCCTGCGGACGCTTTGCGTGACAACCGGGACAACGCTTTGCCCCGAGCGGAATTAACATGCCGCAAGTCGGACAAACATAATCCAACCGTTGCAAATTTTCATCTACGCCGGTCTTTAACGCTTTTTTTCTTACCTTATCCATATTATTTACCTTCCTATCAATAATGACTCTCTATGTTATGGGGTTCTATCTCTTTCCGATGACGGAAATTAAGAACGAAACCAATGAAATACCTGCCAAAATATACGTTCCGATGCCGATGCCGATTATGGCTTCGCCTTCTGCATCTGTGACGAAGAACATGAGCAGCACACCCATCGCTATTACGCAAACCAACTGCAACGCCGCAAAGATTTTCGTCATAATCGCCGTCTTCTTGCGGAAACGGAACAACGAAATCAACAGCACCAACAAATCCATGACGACGGCAAGCAAAAGCAAATACACCACGATGCTCGCAAAGTCAAACGAGAAAACGAAAGTCCCGTCCGTCAACGACGTAATGAAATCCATTATTACGGCGATACCCGTACTTTCTCCGTACAAGTACAAGAAGCCTTCTATTACTTCAATGTTAAAGTATCCCACCGCCACGACGGCAAGGAACAACAACGAGAAGATAAAGTTCAAGATAGGTTTCGCATTTGCCTTCTTAACCTTTTTCCCCTTCCCGTTTACGGGAGCGACTTCGGCAGGAACGGTTTGTCCTTGCGGGGCATTGGCACCGCCCGACAAAACATCCATGGGGTTACCGGTTGTTCCGTCGATGAAAATCGGTTTGGCACAATCGGCTCCGAAAGAATACGTCCCGTCCAAGAACTTATCCAAAGACTGTATCGGAGCGACAATCGGTTGGATGACAATCGGCTGACAAACGGGCTGCACGCTTTGGGCGACAACGGGAGCCGTCGGATTCGCATTGGATGTAAATTCCGCCGGTTGCCGAGTAACCGTATTATCCGACCACCAATTTACTCTTGACATGCTTTTTTCTCCTTCATTTTACCACACAAAGCGGCTACCAATGCGGCACAAGCCAAAACGCATACCGCAATCAATCCGATAGTATAGCTGAGTTGTTGCACCAAAGTCATCGCCAAGAATACGACGGCAAAGACAAAGAACAATCCGCAACCGACCTTCATCAATTTGCCCGTTCCTTTCTGCACGATGGCAATCAAACCACCGACGAAGGCAAACAAAGCAAAGACGATCATTAAGGCAAAGGCCGCCGCTTCCACCAACGGAATGATATTATCGACCGTCAGAATAGCGGGTACTTGCGGAATGAAGGCAAGTACGGCGGCAACACCGTTTTGACCGTTATAAACGGCAAAGACGTCTTTCACGATTTCGTTTTCGGTCGGAATCAAATAGCCGATTCCGCAAAGTACGATAGTCAACAATCCGAACAGTGCGACAAAGAAGGAAACGGCGTTCATTTTCCGTTTCTTTTCTTCCTTCTTCGCTCCCGAAAGGAAAGCAATCAAGGAAAGAATCAACGCAAGTCCGGCTACGGCGACCATACCGTAAGCAAACGTTTTCGTAGTAATATAGCTCAACGCTTCGGTGGCTATGGCAAACACGAGGAAGAACGCACAACCGACCTTCATCAACTTGCCTACGTGTTGTTTGGTGATGGCAACGAATCCGCCGATCAACAAACAACACGTAGNNNCAACGCGGCAAGAGCCAAGACGATAGACAGTGCATAGCAACCCATTTGAATGGTAGCAAGCAATTCTCCGTTCAACACGTTCTCGGGGATACCCTTCACGAAGGTCATGATTGCGTTGACACCGTCGGTTCCGTTATAAACGGACAAGATGCTTTGTACCCAATCTATGGCTACGTCTTTCAAGAAGTACCCTACCGCATTGACGGCAAGATACAACAACGCAAAGATGGAAACGAAGAAGGAAGCTACGTTCATCTTTTTCTTCTTTTCGGGTTTTGCAACGGGTTCCCCTTCTTCGTCGGGATACTCGTTTTCTTCGGCGTCGCCGTCCACTTCCTCTTGTACGTTCAAGTCGCTGTTGATTTCTTCCAACATCGGAGCAATGACGGAATCCGATTCGTCGTGTTCGGGAACGTCGTCTTCTTCGAAAGAACCGTATACTTCGGTTTCTTGCGTTCTGTCTGCGGACGAATCCACCAACGTAATAATTTCGTCATCCACCGTAATCTCGGGTTCCTTTTCTTTCTTCTTGGCGCACAAAGCGGTCAAGAAGGTCAGGAAAGCAATCGCCGTAACGGCTATCATACCGTAAGAAGGAAGTGCCTTCGTCGCTACGTATTCCAAAACGAAGGAAGCGAGCATGAACACGAAGAACAACGCACAACCGACTTTCATCGGAATACCGGTAAGCTCTTTCTTGCGAGCAATCAATCCGCCGAAGAAGGCAAGGAGTGCCAACACGACGGCAATCATATAGCAACCGATTTCGGCTATGGCAAGGGCATTTTCCTTAACGAAGACGGCAGGTATCGTCTTGACAAACTCGACGATGGCGGTAATTCCGTTATTGGCACCTTGCACGGCGAACAAACTGTTCAACCACGCAATGTCGGTACGGAATACGATGCCGAGTACGCTCCAAAGCAAGAAAATCAATCCGAACGCACTGACAAATCCATGTGCGACGTTCGGTTTCCTGCCTTCGACGGCACAAGGCTTTCCTTTGGCGCAAATCGCCGTAAGGAAGCAGAGGAAGGCAAGACCTATGACGGCGAACAAGCCGTACGTATAGGTTTGCGTCAAATAATAGTTTACCAATCCGTACAAAACCGAGAAGATAAAGAACATGGTACAACCCGTCTTCATGAGTTTTCCGGTGTACTTCTTGCAAACGGCAATCAAACCGCCCACGAAAGCGAAGACCGCAAAGATCGTGGTGAGGAAGAACAAGAACAACGAACAAAGCGGAATAACGTTCTCGACGGTAAAGACGGCGGGAATGCTTTGCACAAAGCTCATGACGGTATCGACGGTATTGGTGCCGTTATAGACGCCGAGCAAGCTTGCCACCCAACCGATTTCCGATTGATAGAACTTTCCGACCACGCTGCAAGCGATAAAGAGCAAACTGAAGAAGAAGATAAAGAAGGAAGCTACGTTCATCTTCTTGCCTTTCTTTTGTGCGGGTTCTGCGGTTACGGGGACGATTTCGTCGTCATAAATCTTCAAATCCGCATCTTCTTCGGGAATGAACACGTCGGATTCCGGTTCTTCCTCTTCTTGTTCGGCAGATTCGGCGGGCATGACGCTCGGTCCTGCCAAATAATCTTCTAACTGATAATGATCGGGTACGAAATCCAAATAGTTTTCGTCCGGCTCTTCTTCTACGGGTTCTTGTTCGGGAGCTTCTTCGATGCCCTCGGCTTTTTCAAGAACGGGTTCCGCCTTAACGACCTTTTTCTTTTTGCCGAGCAAAGCGCAAATCAAAGCGCAGAGAGCAAATTCGGCAATCAAAATCGCACCGATGAAATAGTTGTTTTCCATGACGCAACCGATGACGGTGGAAGCCGCCGCAAACAGGGCAAACAGCCCGCATCCGACTTTCATCACTTTTCCGGTTTCTTCACGCACGATGACGATCAAACCGCTAAAGAATGCGATGACCGCAAACACCAACGAAATCATATAGCAGAAAATCTGAACGATTGCCAATATGTTTTCTACCGCAAAGACGGCGGGACATTCTTCAATAAACTTGAAAACGGCATGGACGCCGTCCAACGTACGGGACACCGTCAAAATGCTTTGTACCCAATCGACGTTGGATTGAACGAAATAACCGATGACGGAAAGGACTAAGTAGAGCAAACCGAACAACGCCACGAAGAACGATACGGGATTAACCTGTTTTTTCTTGTAGGTACCGTTCGCCTTTGCGATGGCGATGGCTTCGATTTCTTCACGGCTTAACTTTCTTCCGTTGCAAACGGTGGCAAGGAAAATAAGCAGAGCACATCCCAACGTGATGAACGTTCCGTACGTATAAACGTGATTGACGAAATAGCCGATAGCTTGGTACACGATGGTAAACGCCAAAACGACCGAG
Source organism: Christensenella sp. UBA1782 (assembly GCA_002315475.1). Taxonomy (GTDB): domain Bacteria; phylum Bacillota; class Clostridia; order Christensenellales; family DTU072; genus CAG-1782. The sequence continues at coordinate 34,502 of DCGI01000070.1, forward strand.
CAACCGATTTTCATCACCTTTCCCGTTCCTCTTTGTACGATGGAAATCAGTCCGCCGAAAAATCCGACGAGAACCATCACGATCGACAAAGCAAACAGAATCATCTGGGTATAGACCAGAGCGTTCTCCGCCGTAAAGGCAGGAATGTTCTGTATAAAACCGAGAATAGCCGCTACTCCGTTCGTATTATTATATATGGATAAGCAAGAAACCAACCACGCGGGAGCGTCTGCCTTCAAAAAGTATCCGCATCCGCAGACGGCGAGATACAGTAAGCCGAACAATACGACGAAGAACGAAGCCACGTTCATCTTCTTGTTCTTCTTCAATACCGGTCTGGATTCGTCGAGGACTTGATCCACAGCCTCTTCGGGTATGGTGTCCAACGTCTGCATGTACTTGTGGTAATAAGGACTGCCTTTATAAGCCTTATAGCCTTTGTCTGTCTCGTTAACGGTCATATGAGAACCTCCTAATATTCAAATTCATCTTATTCTTTTCGTTCACTTCTTCTTATTCTTATTTACTCTTTCTGTACGCGCAACAACTACAAATGAAAGTCAGGATGGGTGCAAAGATCAAAGCGTATAAGCCGTATCCCGCAAACAACGTGCTACCCGTTTCGTACGCCAAAGGCAAACCGATATAGTCTACGACAAACAAAGCGCATACGTCCAGCGGTTCGGCATTGATGATCAACATACCGAAATATAGCACCACGACCATGACGAAACTCAAAATCGCCGTCAAGCCGAAGCGAACCTTTCTGTATCTTCCTTCGTGTTTTCCGCTGACCAACGCCACCAAAGCACAAAGAATGTTGACGAGGGCAAACACCACCATAACCGCCGATGCGATAGCCGTCGCGTAGAATGCGATATTGGATAAGGTGTCGGCGTTATATTGATATTGCAATACGGTTTCGATACCGGCGTCAATGTTGTAGGTTTTCAGTAACGAGAACAGTGCGTCCAAAACGGGTACCGCTACCTTTTCGCTTACCGAAGCCTTGACAAACGGCGATACGTACTGTCCGAAGCTCCCTGCGTCAAACAGTCCCACGACGGCAATACGAACCACCAAAATATTGACTAATAATATAAGGATAAGAGGAAGGATGCGTTTTTTGTCGTATTCCTTACGCACTTTCTTCTCTTGCACCGTAGGAACGGGCTCTTCCAAAGAAATGGCTTCGGGTAAAACGATTTGTTCGGGTGCTTCTTCCTGCACCGGTTTCGGATCTCCGAAATCCTCTCCGCTGATTACGGCGAGTTCGTCAATCTCTTCGGCAAAGACTTCGGCACGCAAGCTGGCAGCCATTCTGTTGACGGAACCGTTTAAGTAAGCGTTTCCTTCATTCCTATACATGGCAAAGCCACGCGGTTCGGTAATGTTCCGTTGCGGATTTCCCAAGCCGTCCGGTTTAACCGGTACATTGTCATCTACGTTCGTTATGATTTCGTCACTCATATTTTACACTCCCGATTTAATAATCTTCTTTTTTCAATAAACTATATAGGTAACTTATCCAGTCTTCCTCGTCCGCTCCACCCGAAACGTTGTACTGCCTCGGTACGGGTTGTGCGGTCGCTTGATTTTGTCCCGCAAACACTTGCGTCACACTCTGTACGGGTGCCTGCGTCGCACTCTGTACGGGTGATTGCGTCGCACTCTGTACGGGTGCTTGCGTCGCCGCTTGTACGATTCCCTGCACGGTCGCCTGCGAGAACGGTTGCAAAGGCGATTGGAAAATAACAACGGGTTGAACGATCGGTTTATAGGTATTGTAAGCCGTCGCCTGCGGAACTTCCCGTTTTACAATCGGTTGTTCCTGCACCCCTTTTGCTTTTTTCTTTCTGCACATACCTTCCTCCGCTACGCCGTCCTGTTTTTATTTCTCTTTGTAGTGGTACACTACGATCGGCTGCGTAATCTCTCTTCCGCGCAATTTCTTTTCCAAGAGGAAGAAGGAAAGAATGAATCCGATCAACGGAATCGCCACGAGAGCAAGCAAGCCCACGCCCGCATTGAATCCGCCCACGCCGTTAAAGGAACCGAGTGCGAAATTCAAGATTTGAGCGAAATCCATCGTACCGTTGACTTCCACCGTCGTCGCAAAGCATCCGAAGAAGATTCCCGCACCCAACAAAAGCATGATAAAACTTTCGATGCCCGTAAAACGGAAAATTCTTCTGTCGCCCGAAGCGAAACAGATGAACGTCTGAATCATCAGAATCAACGCCATCACGGCATCCACCACGATAAAGGCGGGGAACGCCCAAATCAAATAGGGTGCGATGGCATCGGTCATACCGGCTTCCGTCTTAGCGATTTGCGCATCGTACCAAGCGGAATCTCCCAAATCAATCGAAAAGTTTAATTTCGAAGCGATGAATTTTATCCAACCGTAAACGGGATCGGAAATCGCATAGGTAGCAATCACGTTCGAAGAACTTTCTCCTTCGGCATCGCTTCCGTCCCCTTCGCCGTCTTCACCGTCACCCTCACCGGCATCTTCGTCGGCTTTAATGGCGGCGTTCTCGGCGTCTTCTTCGATTTCGGCGTCTTCGCCACCTTCGTCCGCAACGGTAGGCGTGGTTTCCAAACAAAGCGAGGTGTATTGCGTCAACATCGGAATGTCTACACCGACACGAGGCAAAATGAACGAAATCACCAAAACCGCCAAACAGACGAGATACAACAACCACATGATGAAGCCGATCGGTTTCCGACAGAACTTCATGTTCTGCATGTCGGAAATAAACCGAGCGTCTACCTGCGTCCCTTTAATCTTTCCGCCGATCAACTGGTCGGTAGGATTGCTGTAATATGCGGCGCGGTCGCCCGCCAAAGGAGATACCCCCCCTTGCGCAATCAAATCTTTGGAATTGGAAATCGCATACCGTTGACGTTCCGCCAGCATCCTGTTACGTTCGTAATCGGCTGATTCTTGGTAAGAATAATCTTTTTTAGCCATCTCTACCACCTTGTCTGTTTTTGCCAATACTTATAAACTTATATTTATAATAATATTAGACAATGGTATTCTATCACACAACAAAAAAAATATCAATACTTATTACAACAAAAAATGAAAAAAATTTTCCTCATTTTCCCTTTAAGGCAAAAAAAAAGTGCCGTACGGCACTTTTTTCTCGTAAAAATCCGTTTTCTACTTTTTTCTGTAAATCGTCCACGACAAAACGTAGGTCAAAATCGAAACGCCGATGACGACGATTAAGCCGTACCCGAACGCATATTTCTCGGTCATGAGCGGATACAGAGAAATCAACAAACTGCACAAAATCATCAAAAAGCCGATTCCGCCGAAATTGCGTTTTCGATACCCGTCCTCTCCCTTTTTGTCGCAAAGCGCCACAATGGTTTTGACAAACAAAACTACCGTCAAAACGGCATACAAAACCGTCGCCGCCATCATCAAATACGCAAATACACCGGCGATGCCTTCCTGCGCAAAATCTTCGGCAAACGGCGAAGAAAGTGCCTGCGTCATGTTTGCGATAAATCCGGTAACGCCATCAAAAAAGTATATCTTTTCCAACCCTTGATAAATCGTCAAAGCCCCCGTAACGGGCTCGATCACCACATACTCGCAAATAAAAGAAAAGACCGCCGCAAGGGACAACAGAAGTAACAAAACCAACGAAAATACACTTCGTTTGGTATACCCGTTGTCCTTCTTTTGGATACCCATACGAAGTTTGGACGCCTCGCTATACACCGGTTGCACCAGTGTTTCCGCTTGCTTATGGCAGGTACAGGAA
>DCGI01000070.1:38394-59255 GCA_002315475.1 Christensenella sp. UBA1782
AAATAATCCTGCCGATACCCCTGTGCCAGTTTATCGAGATTTTGAATGAATTCCTCATCGTTTAAGTCCCGATAAGAAACCGCTTTATTCTCTTTTTTTTGTTCCATAACACCCCCGAAAAATCAACGAGCCACCTCACATGGTGAGACGGCTCCGTTTCGTTCATGACTCACCTTTTTATTCTTATTTCGACTTTTTGGATATACTGCACGCAATGATGGAGAATATCATGGAAAGCAACGAAATTCCGATAAAGAGGAATGCGCCGTAAATAATACTAAATCCTTCTAAAATAACGCAAATCATCCCGAATGCGGCTCCGAAGAATAAAGTCTGCAACAAACCGACAATCCATCCGGCTTTGGCTGCCTTGCCCGAGCAAAGATATACGATGCCTTGAATCAAGGAAGCTACCACCATGACGCAACCGAGAGCAAACAGAATCGGAAGGATATTGCAGAAGATGTTGACGTCCGTTCCGGCATAATGCGTATCAACGGCGTTGACGAATGCGTATCCGAAATCCCCTTCGGCAATCGGTGCCATTTCGGGATTGATAAAGCTCATGACAACCGGTACCACCGCCAACAATAAGGACAGGTTATCGGTTTTCAAGAAGGTTCCGTCGGCAAAAATCGAAGTAATCCCCAACGGATTCTCGGGAATAAAGTTATCCAATGCGGCAAAGACACCGAGCAGTGCGGCAAAGATAATAGCGAAAATACCGAGTACACGCACGCCACCCTTCTTGCCTCTCTTGGCTTGTTTGGTTTTCTTGGCTTTCTTATCTTTCTTAACCGAAACGGGAATCTCTTGTTGCATGATTACCTGCGTTTCCGGTTCCGCTTGCACCTCATCGGGTACGAAAACGTAAAGTTTTCTTTGCGGATTATATTGATAAAGAGGTTGATTGCTGTTCAATACCGGTACAATGGTCAAAGACTGTTGCATCGGAGCGCCACCCATACCGGTTGCCGCTTGCGTATTGGCACCCATCGGAGCGGTATTGTTGATTCCCATAGCTTGAGCGTTATTACCCATTACGGAGGAGTTATTGACTCCCGTGGCTTGTGCGTTAGCTCCCATCATGGCGGGATTGTTGCTTCCCAGAGATTGAGCGCTGGCTCCCATCATGGCGGGATTGTTGATTCCCGTGGCTTGAGCGTTGGCTCCCATCATAGCGGGATTGTTGATTCCGGCGGCTTGAGCACTACCACCCATCATAGCGGGATTGTTGATTCCCGTAGCTTGAGCACTACCACCCATCATGGCGGGATTGTTAATTCCGGCGGCTTGTGCGTTAGCTCCCATCATGGCGGGGTTATTGCTTCCCATAGGTTGAGCGTTAGATCCCATCATGGCGGGATTCACGCCACCCATAGCGGTGTTCATGCCCATAGCGGGATTCACGCCAACCATAGCGGGGTTCATACCCATAGGAGCGTTCATGCCCATGGCGGGATTCATACCCATAGGAGCGTTCATGCCCATAGCGGGGTTCATACCCATAGCAGGATTCATGCCCATAGGAGCATTCATACCCGTAAAGCCTTGTCCGTTCATACCGCCTGCCATTAAGGGCGTGTTGCCGGGTACGACACCACGATAACCTTGCGGATTATTGGCGGGGAGGATATATCCTCCGTTCATATAAATTTCACGTTCTGCCAAAATACGTTCATCGGCGGCATGTTGCATGGCTTCCCGCTCGATTCTGCGTTTTTCGTCTTCGTATTCACGAATACGTTTGGTCTTTTCTTCTACTCTTTCATTGGCCGCCCATTCGCTGGAAGCTCTTTCCAAACGAATACGGTCTTCGGCGCTTTGTTCGGCGGCGATAACTTTCATGACGGCACGACGAGCGGCATCCCGTTCGGCTACGTCGATGGCTTCGGCTATCGACTTGTTGGCTTTGTCTTCCACTTCCGCACGAATCAAACCGATTCTTTCTTCGGCGGCTTCTTCGATGCCGGCTCTTTCTTCTATGATTCTTTGTGCGGCGGTATATAAAATCTTTTCACGTTCGGCACGAATGACTTCTTGGTTTTCGCGAGAACGAATATCCAAAGCTTCTTGCGCTCTTCTTTCGGCATCGTTTACCCGGTGCGCCGCATCTCTTTGGGCTTCACTGACACGCAAAGAAGCCTCTCTTTCGATAGCTTGAATCCGTTGCGTCGCCACTCTTTCGGCTTCTTCGGCACGAATGGTTGCACTGCGAGAAGCGTCAACGGCACGAGCGGAAGCTTCATCGGCACGAGCCGTAGCTTCTCCGATACGAGCTTGGGCTTCTCTTTGAGCGTTGTCGATACGTATCGTCGCGTTTCTTTCCGCCGTTTCCGCACGTTCTATCGCTTGTCTTTCCGCCGTAATGGCACGTTCTTGTGCTTGTCTTTCTGCCGTTTCCGCACGTTCTTGTGCCAATCTCTGCGCCGATTCCGAACGCTCGTTGGCTTGTCTTGTGGCTTCCGAAACACGAGCATCGGCTTGTCTTGTGGCTTCTTCGACACGCAAGGAGGTGGTTCTTTCGACGGTTTGCACCCGTTCTTCGGTGACTCTTTCGATGTCACTGACTCGTTGCTGTGCCAATCTGTCCGTTTCCGCAATACGCGCCTCTGCCTGCTGTTGCGCTTCCAACACTTGTTGCGCCGCTTGACGACCTACGTTTCTCTTTTCGGCGTCGATAGCGATTTCGAATTCTGCCGTACGTTGTGCTTCGTACCGCATCTTCTCATCGGCAAGGCGTTCTCCGACAAGCTTCTCAATGTGAAGTTCGGCGGCCTGTTTACGGTCGACCTCTTGTTGAGCAAGCGTTTCGACAAATTCTTCCCGAACCGTCGTCGCACCTTTTACCTTGCTGAGAGCATTCAAATATTCGCTTCGGGGACGTCTCTTACCGCAACGGCCGCACTTCGGCTCTGTGATAGGATTGACCTTACCGCAGTATTCGCAAACATACGAAAGCTGATCAAGCGTAAGTCCGGCTTCTACTTCTACCGGATTGGTTGTAACATTTGTAACTGTACCGTCATTTCTTGCCATATTCTACTCCTCGAATCGGATTCCTGAGATTACTTGCATGGGTGGAAAGCCTTTTATAGGACTATCCTTTATACATTATAATCGCAAAACATTTTTTTTTCAAGAGTTTTTCACAATTTTTTTAGGAAAAATATGTATTTATATATAATATATTTTATCGAGAAGCGGTTTTTCGTGTTTTTTGCCGAAATGCAAGCAAGGTTTTTACGCTTTCCGCATTTTTTCGGAAAAAAATTTTTCCTTCGCCCTTCAACCTTTTCTCTGACCTTCCCAAAAAACTTGTCGTTTTTGTTTCAACGGAAACGTAATCCTTCTACTTCCGTTGCTTCCCCGAGAAGAAAGGGTGCGTTCCGTCGCACCCGTCCTCTCACTTGTTATAACTGTCCTTTAAGCCGACGATCCGATAAAACAGAATTTCTCCGTTTTTCTTTTCGGCGAGTTTGTAGTAAGCCGACCGCATGAATTGGAAGCGATCTCCTTCCTGTCTTTCCAATGCCCAAGCCTCCACGAACGCCCCGCGTACCACTTCCAAAGAATGGGGATTGATACGGTCGTCAAATTCTTTGTTGCCGTCCACTTCGTCCAACAATAGGCACTCGTATTTGTTCAATACGGCAGGAACCGCATCAAACTTCGACACCCATTGAATGACGCCTTTCACCTTGATACCGGCATTGACACCGCCCTCTTTCGAGTCGGGAATGACGTTACAATGCACTTCACTGACCACGCCGTTTTCTTCTTTATGGGAAACGTATTGCAAAATATACGCCCCTTTCAGACGCACCATTCCGCCCGGTACCAATCGGTGATACTTCGGCGGCGGCACGACGGCAAAGTCGCTCCGCTCGATATAAATTTCTTTGGCAAAGCGAATGATGTGGGTGCCCGATGCGGGATCGTTGGGGTTGTTGACCACGTTCAACGACTCGATTTCGTCACCGACGTTATCAAGCACCACGAGAAGGGGTTCTTCCACCGCCATGATACGGTCGGCATGGGCGTTTAGGTCGTCCCGAACACAATGCTCCAAAACGGCGGGATCCACTTCGCTGTTGGCTTTCGCCACCCCCACTTCGGCACAAAAAGCACGAATGGCTTCGGGCGTATACCCGCGCTTCCGCATGCCGCTGATGGTGGGCATCCTCGGATCGTCCCATCCGTCCACCACGCCCGTTTCCACGAGCTTTTTTAAGTAACGTTTGCTCATGATCGCGTTGCGAATATTCAAACGGGCAAATTCGTATTGATGCGGAGGTTTTACAAAACCGCAATGCTCGGTCATCCAATCGTACAACGGTCTGTGATCCTCGAATTCCAACGTGCAAATGGAATGGGTAATATTTTCGATAGCGTCCTCAATGGGGTGTGCAAAATCGTACATCGGATACAATAACCAAGCATCGCCCGTATGATGATGGGTTGCCCGTAAAATCCGATAAATGACGGGATCGCGCATATTCAAGTTGTTGCTCGCCATGTCGATTTTGGCACGAAGCACCTTACTGCCGTCGGGATACTTTCCCGCCCGCATTTCTTCAAATAACCGTAGGTTTTCTTCGATGCTTCGATTCCGATACGGACTTTCCTTGCCCGGCTCGGTCAAAGAACCTCTCGTTTCCCGAATCTCGTCGGCGGACAAATCGCAAACGTAGGCGTCCCCCTGCTTGATGAGTTGTACGGCAAAATCATACATTTGCCCGAAATAATCACTCGCAAACCGTTCTTCGTCCCACTCGAATCCCAACCAACGAATGTCCTCTTTGATACTGTCGACGTATTCCACGTCCTCTTTCGTCGGGTTGGTGTCGTCAAAACGAAGGTTGCATTTCCCATGATATTTTTCTTTGATACCGAAATTTATGCAAAGACTTTTTGCGTGTCCGATATGCAAATAACCGTTCGGTTCGGGCGGAAAACGAGTAATTATCTCCGAATGAACGCCCGTTTCCAAGTCGTTTTCCACGATGGATTCAATAAAATTATTAGCCATAAAAACTCCTCTATCGACCGCAACGGGGAAAGGTGGGTTTTCCCGAACGAACCATACAACCGTCTTCCTCCCGAAATCCGAATTTCTCGAAATACGGGCTAACGTATCGCACGACCGTTTTTTCCGAACACTCTCCCAGTGCGAATAAAATACTGCGTGTTAAAAAATCGCCGTTCCCTTTTCCTCTTGCGGAAGGAACGATGCCGATTCCCTCTATAAATGAACATTGCGGAGTAACAACAAGCTCCGCAAGTCCTATCGGCGTTTCTTCGTCATATAAGACATAGCCAACGCCTTTATTATATTGATGATGAAAAATTTGTTCCGACAAAGTCCGTAATACGTCTTTGTCGGCGGATGCCGTCAAACGTAACATAATATAATAAGGAAATATCTATATCCTTATATATATATCCGTTTATTGCATTGCATAATACTTGTCGGCAAGTGCCACCAAGAAACTATCGAATTCGGCACGAAGGTCGGCATCGAGAACACGTCCCTTCGCTTGATCGAGTAGCGTTCCGAGCGTATTCAAATCTTCTGCGGGAACGGAATCGTCATCCAAAGCCTTTGCGACAATCTTAAAGATGCTTTCACACCAAGCACGATCGGGATTGACGGGAATAATGTCTTCCATCGTGTTGGCGGGAGCAACGGGTGCTGCGGGTGCTACCGGTACTACGGGTGCCACCGGTACTACGGGCTCTACGGGCGTAACGGGCACGTAAGGCGTTTCCACGACGGGTTCTTCTACTACGGGCTTTTCTACGACGGGAGCCACCGGCGTCTCCACGACGGGAGCGACGGGTGCCACGTACGGAAGGGGTTGCACTACGGGGATACCCGTAACGGCAGGTCTGGAACCGGATACTTCGCGAATAACGTTTTCAAAACGGATGGAACGAGGTTCTACGGCAACGGGGTTCGTGAATACCTCCACGATACTGCCGCCGCGTCTGCCTTCCAAAAGTTCTTGCACCCTTCTGTTGATGGAGTCGAGGTTATCGGTGATAAAGGTTTCTTCCTTGCGGTCGGTAACCACCACGACGGAATCGAGGGTTTCACAGAAACTGGCATAAGCGAGCGTCAAACGACGGAACTTCTTGCCGTAAACGATATCCAACGTCAAAAGGAAAATACCGTATAAAGCAATCGGGATGACCAAAAATTCCAAAGCAAGGATAATCGCCAAAGCGGTATCCGTCTTCAATGCGGTGGAATCGTAGACGCCGTAATAGTAATAGCCGACCAAACCGACAATCGCCCAAATCAAAACGCCGACGATCGCCATAACGATCTTACCGGCGGTATGCTTGCCGCTGAAAGAACGACCGAGCAAAACGTTTTTGGCGGGCAGATAATCGGACGGGGAACCTACTCTTTGTTCCATGAAAGAGCTCCAACCCATGGAAATCGATTCCGGATGCTTTCTTACTTCGTCATAAACGATATCAACGTTCTCTTCGGTAATTTCTCCGGCCGTTGCAAATTTCTTGGAACCGGAAACCAATAACTTTCTGTACTTGTCCATCTTGCTTCCCAAAGAAATGCACAAGCAAACAACGAACAGAACGATCATCAATATGCCGCCGATGATTCCTAATTTTAACGACATACTGATATCGGGCAGAATGGCTGCCAGTTTCGTCAGAACGGTATCTAAAAAACTGATGTTAGTCATATAGATGCTTCTCCCTTATACACAACATTTTTTTTTATTATAACATAAAATTTTTTTTTTGCAATAATTTTTTATAAAATAATATAAAATATTATGTATTTAAGAGCGGAATTCATCGGATTTCCACACATTCCCCCGTCAAAACGTTAAACAGTATTTTTCTTTCCACCTGTTTTTTCAAGATCGATTCTACCGCCTTTTCGTACAATTCCAACTGTTTGGCATACCTTTCCTTCAGTTTTTCGGCTCCCAAAGTGCTGGTTTTGTAATCGATCAAGACGGTTTTGCCGTTCGGCAAAAAGACGAGCAAGTCCAAAACGCCTTGCACTAAGACTTTGTCGTCGACGTCGCTTTCCGCAAGGTCTTTCCAAGGTATGTATGCCACGAAAGAATACTCCCGTTTGACTTCGTACCTTTTTTCCGCAATTTCCCGTATCACGTCGGAGGAAAGAACGTTTGCCAAAATACCGACGTCGCAAAGGGCTTTTTGTTCCTCGGTGATAAGCCCTTCGTTTTGCAAACGAACGAGTTCGAGTGCCACCTTTTCGGGGGTGTTCGAGCGAAAATCGACGTATTGCAAAACGGCGTGCATGGCGGTTCCCTTTTCGGCATTCCCGTCCGAAGTTTCCGACGTCTTTTTCCGATATTTTTTGACGTGTTCGGCGTTAAGAATATCGCTGACCGTCGTCTTTGCTTTCGTTTCGGTCGCTTTTTGGTAAGGATACTTCCACTTCAAAAGGGAAGCGTCAAACGGTTTTTGCTCCGGAATCGGTTTCACCGAAGGTATCGAAAGAACGACCAAATCTCCGAAATAGTCGGCAAATTTACCGTTTCTCGAACGGGTATAACAGAGCCAATCCATGACGCAGTTTGCTTTCAGGACGTCCCGAACCGCATTCTTTTTCTCTCCGGTCAAAATTAAACAGTCCTGTGCACGGGTAAAGCCGACGTACATCAGACGCGCTTCGTCCTCTTTGCCTTCGATACGTTTTTTGAGTTTCAATACGGATAACGTAAAGTTTTCGGCACTGGACGATGTTTCTTCGTCAAACTTCGGCACCGCCACGCCCAAACTCTTGTCACAGATGATTTTGGAATGGTTTTCCCGAAATTTTCCCGACAAATACGGCATGAGAACAATGGGAAATTGCAGACCTTTGCTTGCGTGCATGGTCATGACGGTAACCGCCGAGGGCGGTGCGGGTGGCAAATTACCCTGATATACTTCATCGTAATAGCGTATAAATTCTCGTACGGTCATGCCCTGACACTGTTGTCCGACGTACAAAATAAAGGCGTTGATTTGCGACACGATTTCCTCTCCGTAAGACAGAAGGCGGGCGTCGTAAACGGACGAGAGGATTTCTCGCATCAAGTCGTCTACCGCCATAAAACCGATATATTCCCGCCATTTCTTCAAACATTCGAACATGCGACGCACCTTTTTATTCGTTGACGCGGCGGCGGCTTCCGAAAAAGTTTTATTCGGTTTTTCCGTCTTTACCGACAAAAGTTCTTGGTCGCTCACGCCGAAAATTTCGGTCATGACGTGCGCTAAGGGAATATCCTCGCTATCGTTCAAAATCACCCGAAGGCAGTTGACGAGAGCCTCCCGCTGCGGCAGGTCGGTCTTTTGATCCCGCGAAACGAAATAAGGAATCTTTTCGGCTTTTAACGCTTCGATTATGGGTAAAATATGGGCGGATTTTCGCACCAAAATCGCAAAATCCTTGTATTCGGCGTTCCGTTTTCCCTCTTTTTCGGTGTTGACGATCGGCTTGCCGACGTAAGAAAGAATCTCTTGTGCGACGAACTTGGCTTCCACGTCGGCGTCGTCCTCTTTTCGTCCCCCTCGCACGCGATAAATCTCTTTTTCGGGAACGGCCGTGCGGGATCTGTCGACGTCGTAGGTATAGACGAAGACGCCCTCTCCCTTTTTGGATCTGCCGCTCACCAACATGGCACTGTTTTTATAGTCCACTCCGCCGAAATCGGTCGTCATCACTTCAGCACAAACGTCGTTGGTGAACTCCAAAACTTCATCGCAGGAACGGAAATTCCCGTTCAGTAACAACGTTTTTCCCGTTTTGACGGTATCGTACAGATTGTACCGATCCCGAAAAATATTCGGTTCGGCATAGCGGAAGCGATAAATCGCCTGCTTCATGTCGCCGACGGTGAAAAGATTGTTGCCGGTGGAAACGGCGTTTAGGAGAGCTTCCTGCAAATAATTGGTATCCTGATATTCATCAATAAAGACGTAGTCAAAACTCTTTTGTATTTCTTCCCGAATGTCGGCGTTTTCCAAAATTTCAATGGCGGCACGTTCGGCATCGTTAAAATCCACCACCGCGCGAGCTTTTTTACGCATGGCGTACTCTTGAACCGTTTCTTTGTAAACCCGTAACATGACGGAAACCACTTCGGCAAACTGCGAAGAAGCGTTCTTCATTTCCTCCCGATAAAGTTCTTCCGACTTTTCCACGTCTTCTTTGAATTCTTTCAAACCGGTGCGGACTTCACCGCATGCGTTGTATAATTCCTCCGATACGGTACCCGACTTTAACTTGTTTTTATGGATACGGGCGGGCAAAACAAAACGGGAGATTTCCCCGAAAAATGCGAGAATATCCCCTTTTTCGATGGCGTCCGCCGCCCTGTTGCAACATAATAAATTCTCTCGGTACGATTCCGTCTGCAAATCGTAATCCTTTTTATAAGCCGGCACCGAACCGTAGTTTTCGATAGCCAACATATTGAGAAGTCCCCGAACGGAATCCGACCAAAACGCAACCTCCCGCTTTTGCACCGAAAGATAGTATTCGATAACGGCTTTTTTGTTATCGAAAGCCGACAGGAACGCGTCCGGTTTTTCCTGCACCGAAAGGTAATCCCACAGAATACAAACTTCTTCTTTGAACGCATCGTTGCTTCTCTTTTGCTTAAAAAAGGATAGCGTACGCAAAAAATCCTTGTTTTTTGCGGAAATTTCCTGCTCGATGACTTTATCCAAACATTCTTGTTTTAAGAGTTTGCTTTCGTTTTCGTCCAAAATCGCACAAGACGGATCTTGCTTAACCACCGAAAAATACTTCTTTAATAAGGTATAACAAAAGCTGTTAATGGTGGAAATATTGGAAAAAGGAAGCTGTTCCAAAGCCTTGCGCAAAGCCTCGCCCTCGTGGGTGCCGTCTAAGGCGTCGTAAATGTTTTTGACGAGTTTGGCTTTCATGTCCTGTGCGGACGCACGACTGAACGTCATCAAAAGGATACGATCCAACTTTTGACCTTTTTTGAGTAATTCCATGATTTTTCCGATTAAAACGGTGGTTTTACCGCTTCCCGCCGAGGCGGAAACGATGGTATTGCCTTTCGCTTCAATCACTTTTTTCTGTTCTTCTGTCCACTCCATATCCTACTTTCTCCTTCTTATCTGAAAGCTTGTATTTTAACGTCCAGCGTTGCCCGCTCGACCTGTTGACCGCACATGCACTTATAAACGCAGTATTCGCACTGCCCCTTCAACGGGTTTTTCTCAATATCGCCTTTTACGATATCCTCCAAAGCACCGGCAATCAGGTTTTGAACGTAGTCGGTGATTTTACCGAAATCGTCGGGTTCCACGACGTTCCGAGTGTTCCCGTTAAAGGTTCCCCCCTCCTCGATATTGATGCCGACGGTGGGACTTTCGTATTTTGCCGTTCTGGCGGCATCGTCGTAGCGCGTATCAATTTCGGCAAGAACGTCGGCACTCTTTTGCATCTGCCCTAACATTCTGTACGAGTTTCCCTTTGCGGTGTACCCCGATTTGACGGGTACATAGAACACGCCGACCGGTTCGTCGCCTTTCTGCATGAAATAATGCAAATAGACATACAGCTGAATCTTTTCGCCGTAATAAATATCCTTTAAGCTTGCTTCCACTTTGCCCGTCTTGTAGTCGATAATCATGATCTCGTGCGAATCGCCCTTCCTGTCCAAACGGTCGACCTTACCGGTGAAAACGAATTTCTTACCGCAAACGTCTATCACCAGTTCTCCGTTTTTACCGATAACGTATTCCACTAAATTCGGCTTAAAACGGGAGTTTTTGGCATTCTCCGTCAAGACTTTTAACAGACGGCGGCACTCCTCTTTTAAGCAATCCAATTCATACGCCGAAAGGATATCTTCCTTATAATGTGCGTAATCGGGTTTGTCAAACGCCTGCTCGATGGCTTTTTCGGTTCGGCTGCGGATATCCTCCTCCGTCCAAGAATCCAACACGTCTCGACTGTCTTTGAAATAGTGTTCCAAGACGTCGTGGATGAGGTTCCCTTTTTCGTTTGCCTGCATTGCCCCTTCTTCGGTGGGTTTCAAACCGACGGCATCGGTCAAAAAGTGTCGGAACGGGCAAGCAAAATACTGTTCCAGACGGGTGACGGACATGGTATAATCGCCGTCTTTCGTCCTGTCATAGCCGTCGACGGGCGACCAAACTTCTTCAATACCGACGTCTTTGACGGCTTCGACGACTTCCTTCGTCGCTACGGGTTCTTCGTCGGAGACGATTTTTCCCTCCCGTATCAACAGTTCCCGAACGGCATCTTCGTATACGTCGGGTACTTTCTTCGCCATGTATTCGTGATAGGCATTCTCGACGGTACCGAGAAAATACAGCAATTTTTCTTCGTCGGTCATAGCGTAATACGACGACAGAGGCGTTTCGGAAATATCCAAACGAATCTTCAATTCCCGCACGGCGTCGCTTTCGTTCAACGCTTCGTTCGTTACGCTTGCCGCACTGCAACCGATATACAAACGGTCGGCTTTGGTACAAGCGTCGATGACGATAAACTTTTCCAAATCGTTACTCTCGACGGGGGTGGGGAAAACGGGAAGTCCCACGTTTTTCATCGCTTCGCAGTCGAGTGCGGACAAGACGACGGCATCCCCTTTTTGCATGGGGAAAAACCCGTCGGCGGCACCCAGAACGAACAGGCACGAAACGTCGGCAAAGCGGCTTTCGGTACCGTTCCCGACGAACACGCAATCCCTGTTCTGCGGCAACAGACTGACACTCATGCCTTCCACCGTAGAGAGGAACATTTCCAAGAAGGAAGCCGCCGTACAGGGAATATCTCCGACCAGCTCTTTTATCTCCTCCGCGACCGTTTTGAATTTATCGATTTCGGAGTACGCTTTCAAAACGTCTTCTTCGCTTTCTTCACATTTTTTCCGCAAAGCTTTCATCTCGTCGGAATCCAAAATCTGTAGCAATAAATCTGCAAATACGGATGCCGTAGAACCGTCTTCGGGAACCTTTTCTACGATTTCCACAATCCTTTGCCTCGTGTTTTCCGCCGCTTGCAAAACGTCGTCTTTTCCGAACTTGAACGGCGTCGCCATACGGGTATAGCGGACGTTGTATTTGCGGCAATAGTTCTCGAAAATCTGCATCTGTTCCCGCGTGACGTCGGACAAGGGACAACTCAATAAATCCATAACGTCGTTGACGGCGTACCCCGAACAACGGGTAGCAAACAACGCCTTGACAAAGCGGACGAAAAAGCCGTCTTTGACAAGGTATTTTTCATCACTGAAATACGGTATTTCAAACCGCTTAAACATGGTCTTTATGACGGGTAAATAACTCTCGTCGTTACACAGAACGGCGATGTCTTTGTATCGGCGGTTTTCGCTCCTGACGATATGCCGAATTTCCCGACAGGCGGCCTTGACTTCGTCGTAAGGTTCCACCCCTTTGAACAAGCGTACACGCTCCCGTTCCTCTCGGGTTAAGGAGAGTTGCGTCGGTTTTCCGCACCCGAACAGTTCCGCCGAAATGCCGTTAAACGGTGCCTTCAATTCTTCGTTACACGAAAAGAATTTTATCGGCACGCCGTTCGCCTTGCAATAATCGATAAAAAGACTGCGGTGTTGCGACGGATAGACGGAAACGTTACTGCCGCCTTCGTCCCCGCACGCCTTGCAGAACGCAATCGATACCGACGGGCAGAGGAGCAAAAGCTTTTGCAACAGTTTTAATTGTACGGCGGAATAGACGTTAAATCCCAAAACGTACAGATGTGTGGAAGAAATATCCTCGATTTGTTCCGCCGTCTCGGTCAGTTGTTCCACGCGGCTGACGGTGTCGACGTATTTTTCACGCAACGCCTTTTCGTACTCCTCATAGATCAACACGATGTCTTGCAGCTTTTGTTTCGTCCCCTCCTCTTTCAAAAAGGCGAGATTCTGCCGAATGTCCTCGGGTTTGATGCCCGAAGAACGCAAAGACGCTATCGCAGCGAACAGTTCTCTCGAAAAAGAGACGCTGCGAATATCTTTATAGTATGCCAAACGCTCGTTACATCGACGGACGACCGAGTTTAATAACAAAACGGTACCTTCCTTACTTAAACCCTTTCGGTTACGGACGTGCTTCGTCGCAAAGCGGGTAAAGCTACATACGTCCACCGAAAAGGTTCCGTCGGGAAAGCACTGCTCGCATATTTCCTGTTCCACCCCCAAAGTATAACGGTCGGGTACGATAAAAACGTGCTTGGCTTCCGGTTCTGCCGCCACCTTCTCGCGAAGACGGGCAAACAAACCTTTGTGACCACCCAAAGTGGTATTCGAATCGATACAGTTAAATTGCATGGCTCTATTATACAATACCGTCGCTCGGTAAACAAGATGTAACGAAAAAACTTTTTTTTCTATGTTCGTTTTTTCAAACCTTGCAAAAAATCGGCACGAAAATTTCCGATTTGTCTTGTAAATACTATATTTAGAATTATAAATAAAAAAATTGCGGCAAAATGTTTGACAATATCTCTCTCTTGTGGTAAAGTGTATAAGCACCTTTTAGGTGTAATTTTTTTGGAGGATATACAACCATGCGTGTAAAAATCACCTTAGCTTGTACCGAATGCAAACAACGCAACTATGACAAGCAAAAAAACAAGAAAAACACTCCCGACAGATTGGAAGTTAAGAAGTATTGCAGATTCTGCAAGAAACACACCATCCACAGAGAAGCGAAATAATTACGGCGGAGGCCCGAATGAAAAAATCTCCTAAATTGGAAATTCCCGAAAACATGGACGCACCGAGAAAAGACGCTGCCAAAACGAACAAGATGAACAAGAAAGGCAAGCAATCTTCGAAGAAAGGGAAGACCGGTGCCAAAAAAGAACGTCGTTCCGTCAAAAAGTTTTTCCGCGACATCATCAGCGAATTAAAAAAGGTCACTTGGGGCAAGTTAAAGGACACCAAAAAAGAAAAGGGTGTTTTGAGCCAAACCGGTATCGTCCTTTTGTTCGTATTGATTTCCATCGTCGTTTTGACAGCCGTTGACCTCGGTCTTGCCGAATTGCTCGGCTTGCTTATCGGCATCGCCGCATAAGGTACGGGGGGCATAGAAACATGGAAAATCAAGATTCTCTTGTAAGGTGGTACGTCATTCACGTATATTCTTCTTACGAAAGTGTCGTAAAAACCAATTTGGAAAAGATGATTGAAAACAACAACTTGCAGGATTTCATCTTTGAAATTGCTATTCCCACCGAAGAAGACATCGTGGAGAAAAACGGAAAGAGAAAAGTCGTCGAACACAAAAAGTTTCCCGGATACGTATTCCTGAAAATGATTTATACCGACCACGTTTGGTATATGGTTACCAATACGCGTGGCGTTACCGGTTTCGTCGGTCCGCAAGGAAAACCCCTTCCTCTGACCGCCGACGAAATCAAAAGAATGGGTTTGGAAAAGGTATCGGCGGAAGATTTCAACATCAACGTCGGCGACAACGTAAAAGTCGTCAACGGACCTTTGGAAACCTTCTTGGGCATCGTGGACGAGATTTTCGCAGATAAAGAAAAGGTACGCGTTATCGTACAAATGTTCGGTCGGCAAACACCGGTCGATTTGGAATTTAATCAAATCGAAAAGATTTAATTCCGAAAAAGGGTTTCTACGGGCGTGCGTACGCGTACGACCGTATAAATAAATATGGGAGAGCGGAATAAATTCTACTTTATACCTGTTCCGTTCGTTAGTACCAAGTAGTCACTTATAAGGAGGCAGACTATGGCAAAAAAGATTTCTGCAGTCGTTAAACTGCAACTCCCCGCAGGCAAGGCAACCCCCGGACCGCCTGTCGGATCGTCTTTGGGACCTCACGGTATCGCAATACCGATGTTCACCAAAGAATTCAATGAAAAGACCGCAAAACAAGCGGGACTTATCATACCGGTCGTTATTACCATCTACGCAGACCGTTCCTTCACGTTTATTTTGAAGACGCCGCCGGCTCCCGTACTCATCAAGAAAGCTTGCGGAATCGAAAGCGGTAGTGCCGTACCGAACAAGAACAAAGTCGCCACGATTACCAGAGCACAACTCGAAGAAATCGCCCAGACCAAAATGCCCGACTTGAACGCCGCCAGCTTGGAAGCCGCCATCAGCATGATCGCCGGAACCTGCCGCAGCATGGGCGTAACCGTCGCCGACTAAGGAGGTACACAATGAAACACGGTAAGAAATATGTTGATTCTCTAAAAGCATTTGATGCTACACAGACCTACGAAGTATCCGAAGCTTTGAAGCTTGTCGTTGACACCGCAAAAGCGAAGTTTGACGAAACCATCGAATTGCACGCACGTTTGGGTGTCGATCCTCGTCACGCCGACCAACAAGTCAGAGGCGTAGTCGTTCTTCCTCACGGAACCGGTAAGACGCTCCGCGTTCTCGCTCTTTGCAAAGGCGTTAAAGCCGACGAAGCGCAAGCAGCGGGTGCCGACTTTGTCGGAGCGGAAGAACTCGTCCAAAAGATTCAAGGCGGTTGGTTTGATTATGACGTAATCGTCACCACGCCCGACATGATGGGACAAGTAGGACGTTTAGGTAAAGTGCTCGGACCGAAAGGTTTGATGCCTACCCCGAAAACCGGAACCGTTACCATGGATATCGCTAAGGCTATTAAGGATATTAAAGCCGGTAAAGTCGAATACAGATTGGACAAAGCCGCCATCATCCACTGCCCCGTAGGCAAAGCAAGTTTCGGTGCCGAAAAGCTCACCGACAACTTCAACACCCTTATGGAAGCCATCATCAAGGCAAAGCCGGCAGCCGCTAAGGGCGTCTACCTCAAGAGCGTATATATCACCGCTACGATGGGACCCGGCATCAAAGTCAACGTAAAGATGTAATTTCTTTTACGGAACGATAAAAAACCAAAAAGCGTAGTTCTCAAAAACTACGCTTTTTTCTTACAAACAGCAATATCTTCTTATCCATATTATACTTTACGCGAACATCCCGACGAAGCGAAAGAGTTGCTACGAAAAGCGGCGGAAAAACTGAAACAAAAAGGCATTTCTCCCCTTTCCCTTTTGACCGACTACGTCGGAATCTACGAGCGGTACGGTTGGGAATGTTTTTGCACGGCATAGGGAAACGGAGAGGAAAAACCCTCCCGCCTCTACGAACACGATGAAAAAAGCAGGGCTTATAACCCTGCTTTCTCTTTTACTTTTCGTAACGGTTCGAGGTCGGATTCTTCCTGCTCGCCATGAACGTTCGGCGGCACGTTGATGACCAAAACATTCTGTTGTTCCACCATTTGCCGATATTTCTCCGACAAAAACTCTACCGAACAAGTCGGCGCATCGGTATAGGTCTCACTCCAAAACCATTTTCCGCTCGTCCGAATACAAATCGTCGCCTCAAACGGCAAATAGTATAATTTCCTCTTATGCTTATACATTTTGGGATCGGCATCCTTGCCTGCGGGCGGGAAATGAGGATCGGACAACCGAAAATCACAAGGGAAATACCGTAGCGGCATTCCGAATTTATATCGCTCGGGGAGGTATTTATTGCGTACCCAATTCAATTTGCAAGCCGTCCCGACCGTTTGATTGACGGACACCGCACAATTCGGTTGCAACGTATGCACCAAAGAATAGAGCTTCGGAATATTCCATCTTTTCGGAGACTTTGTCCAACTGCCGTCCAACCACAATTCGCAAACGTCGCCGTACCTGCCGTCCAATAACTCGGTCAGCTGATTACACATGAATTCCACGTACTTTTTATCCCTGCGGTAACATTTTTCATGTCTGTCCCACAAAGAATAGTACAACCCCAAACCGATGCCGTACTTCTTGCAAGCTGCCGCCACTTCGGCGACGACGTCGGTCGGATTGGATGTATTTTTTACCCCGTAATCGGTATATTTTGTATGGAACAAACAGAAACCGTCGTGATGCTTGGTAATCAAAATAACGTATTTCATGCCCACATCCCGCGCATGCTTTACCCAACTATCGGCGTCAATGCGGTCGGGACGATAGCTTTCTTTCGGCAATTTCCCGTTCGACCACTCCATATTATTGAAGGTATTGATACCGAAATGCAAAAACATACCGTACTTTCTGTCGATTTGTTCCTGCTGTGCGGCATTGGGACGGTCGCTCGGCTGAATCACCTCTTGCGGTTCCCCGCTGACGTATTGTTCCTTTTCCCGCAAAATTCTTTCTTCACCGTCCAAAACAATCTTGACTTCGGCATTACCTTCGTAGCTTGCGGTAAAGCGGTCTTTTCCGTTCTTTCTTTCATAACGTACCGTAAGCGTTACGTTGGGACGCACCAGCGTACAAGAAAGTTTTCCGACCTCCTTAAAAAGACGGGGCGTAACGGTAATTTTTTGAAAACCCGCATCGTAGCGGATGCCCGCCACACCGGTAAAAAGGTATTTCACCACCGAACCGAACATCGGATGGTCTTGCGATTTTTGATAGCTCCAGTATTCCCAAAGCGTCGACGCACCTTTGTTTTTCATATAGCCGAAACTTCCGAGCTTCTCCGAACAAAGCAACGAAGTGGCTTCCTGCTCGTATCCGTTCTCGAATAAATACCGAATCAACACTTCGGTTCCGATAATGCCCGTATCGAAATATCCGTTTTCACGATACTTCTGTACCGCTTTTTCCACGTCTTCTTTCGAAAGCAATCCCAAATCCGCCATGAAGAAATCGGCACCCTGTATGCCACCCTGATAGGTTTCCTTCGCAGGGTTCCAATAGTACGAAGATAAAGCGCGTCTGCACCTTTCCTCGCATCCGTCAAACGTAAACTCTTTTCCGCATACTTGGCAAAGTTCCCGATACTGTTGCAAAGCTTTTACGAACAAATAGGTATTGACGAACGGCTCGGCAATCTTTATTTTTTCCAACGTGCACCAATCGCCCAGACACCAACCTTTTTTACGTTCGCGTACAATCAAATCGGCTTGTTCCCCCGTCCCCATACATTCTCGCAAAATATGGTTTATCCATTTTTCCATAGAAGGAAGCAACGTCGCAATATACTCTTTTTCCCCGCAGGCGGAATAATACCGATAGGGCGCAAAGACAATGGCTCCGCCCCACCCGCAAGGGCCTCCGCCTCCCCCCATAAAGGGTGCGGTGTGCTGAACGTGCCCCGTCTTTTCGTCTTGACAATCCAAAATATCGGCAAACCATTTCTTGAAAAAGGCGGCACTGTCAAAACACAAAAGTGCCGTCTCGGTCGTCAACTGACCGTCACCCGTATAGCCGAGCTTCTCTCGATGAGGACAGTCGGACGGAATACCGGCGTGCATGTTGTTTAGCTCGGTCAGTTGGTAGGCACGATATAGCCAGTTCAACACCTCGTTATCGGTTTCGAAAGAAGAAACCTGCTTGAACGGGATATGCAGAACTTCCACTTCGTAATCCTCCACCTTTCCCTGCACCTTGACGTAACGAAAACCGTTCCAGTGGAAGTACGGGCGAGCTTTTTCGATATATTGCAGTCCTAAGAAAATATCGGTCTGCTTCCGTCCCGCCGAACCGAAATCCAAACGGTTTTTCTTACTTTCTTCGGCGTACTGCACGACGACTTTCCCTTTGCCCCGTACGGTCAGCCAACCGGAAACGTTCTTACCGACGTCCAACAGCAAAGTGTTCCCCTTCTTGCTCACAACGGTCGGTTTTATGGTCTCGCATACGGTATCCGCTAAGATTTCTTGCAGATATAACGGCGCGTCTATCGTCGTTTCGGCGGGGCTTTCCCATTTTTTATCGTCATAATCGGGCAAAAAGTATTCTTTTTTGTACTTGCGATAGTTGATTTTTTCGCCGAAGTACAAATTACTTTTCACTACGAAAGAAGGAATGTATTTTAACGAACCGTCCGAATGAATCTCGACGGGCGTATCCCCTTCCGTCTGCAACGAAAAGCAAAGAAAAAGATTATCGGCAAAAGAACATTTCCCCTCGGCACACTGTTGCCGTTGCGTCAGCCAACCGCCGCCGAGAAGAACGCAAAGTGCGTTTTTGCCTTCCGTCAAATAGTCGGTCACGTCATAACGCATGACGTAGATTCTTTGCTTTGTGGTTTCTTCGGGAAGCGGATAATTTAACTTGGAAAAATCCCGCTTAAAATAATCGGAGAAACAAGGGGTAAAGTAATCTTTACCGATTCTTTGTCCGTTCAAATACCCTTCAAAAAAGCCCAAACCGCAAATCGTCAACGTCGCTTTGGAAAACGACGGCAACGAAAACTCTTTACGAACGAGCGGCAAACCCTTTTTTTCGGGATACGTCGTCCATTTCGCATTCTTACCAAACAATTCTTGTGTATCCATATTAAAAGAATACCACATTTCTCAAAAAATAACAAGATAGTTTGCTTGACAAAAATAAAATATTTTGTTAAAATATCGATGTTCTCATTCAAAGACCGTAGGCACTCGCAAGAGTTCAAACGAAAAAGCCCACGCAGAACGAGGTGCATAACAATAGTTTTACCAAACGAGTCTGTTATACTCCGTCTCTGCACTTTGCATGAGTACGGAGTTTTTTTATGGCAGAGCCTTATGAAGAAGGCAAATTAAAAGAAGGAGGTTCAGAAAGTTGTCAGCATCTAAAGACGCAAAAATCGCTAAGGTTGCCGAGATTAAAGAAAAATTGCAAAACGCAAGTTCTTTTATTCTCGTCGATTACAGAGGACTGACCGTAGCTGAAGATACCGTACTTCGTGCCGAATTCCGTTCTAAGGGTGTATCTTATCACGTCTATAAAAATAGACTTTTGAAGATTGCCTTAAACGAATTGGGATATACGCAATTTGACGAAGCTTTGAACGGTACGACAGCTATCGCTATCGGTTCAGACGATCTTTCCGCTCCCGCAAAGATTTCTTTTGACAAGCAAAAAGCTTTCAAAAAGTTAGAAATCAAGTGTGGTTTGGTCGGAAAAGATTACTTGGATGAAGAAGGTTGCAAGGTACTCGCTACCATGCCCAACAGAGAGGGACTTATTTCCCAAATCGTTGGTTTGTTACAAGCTCCTATGGCAGGACTTGCAAGGGCAGTATCCGCTATTGCCGAACAAAAAGCGGAATAATCAAATAAAAATTTATAAGGAGAATTTTAAAAATGGCTGATATCGCTAAATTTATCGAAGAAGTAAAATCTATGACCGTATTAGAGCTTAATGAACTCGTTAAGGCTCTCGAAACCGAATTCGGAGTAAGTGCTGCTGCTCCTATGGCTGCCGCAGGTGCTGCCGCCGGTGCCGCCGCTGCTCCCGTTGAAGAAGAAAAGACCGAATTCGACGTTATTTTGAAGGCTGTCGGTGCTAACAAGATCGCCGTTATCAAGGCTGTACGTGAAGCTACCGGACTCGGACTCGTGGAAGCTAAGGCTTTGGTTGACGGAGCTCCGAAGACCGTTAAGGAAGCTATCTCCAAAGAAGCTTCGAACGAACTCGCCGAAAAGCTCAAGGCTGCCGGTGCAGAAGTCGAGATTAAGTAATCGAACACTTTCTTTTAGAAAAAAGGAGTTCGTCGTATCGACGGACTCTTTTTTTTGCAAAAATGCGGGGGCGGAACCTTTTTCCCAAAAAGCTTTCCGCCCCCGCACCCCCACCTTTCAAAAAAAACCGATGTCTCCTTCGGAGCATCGGTCACTTCTAAAAACTTTTTTCCACGCACACCCGATTAAAGGTATGATTTTTTTCGTTAAAAAATCTTTTTACTTATTACTTTTTTTATTTTAATGGTGTAAAAACGTTAATAGTGTAAAAACGCCCTTATGCACGAACAAACCCAATGAGAATGGGCAGACGGGATGGATTT
>DCGI01000070.1:59313-59457 GCA_002315475.1 Christensenella sp. UBA1782
GAAAGCCCTTAAAATTCTTATTTTATTATCCTTATGATTCTTTCGTTAAAAAATGTTTTTGCTTATTTCTTTTTTATTTTCAGGGCGTAAAGCCGCCCTTATGCACGAACAAACCTAACGAGAATGGGCAGACGGGATGGATTT
>DCGI01000070.1:59530-66264 GCA_002315475.1 Christensenella sp. UBA1782
GAAAGCCCTTAAAATTCTTATTTTACTATCCTTATGATTTTTGTCGTTAAAAAAATGTTTTACCGAGTAATTGTTTTTATTTTAAGGGCGTAAAGCCGCCCTTATGCACATTCTCACTTTTTGAGAGCGGATATCATATCATAGATATGCTGCAAATCCTCGTTGCTGTAATAATCAATGCAAATTCTCCCCTTCGATTCATTCCCGACAAGTCGAACTTTCGTCGCGAACACCTGCGTCATTCCGTTGACAAATTCTTTCATTTCGACGCTCATTTTTTGCCGAACTTTTTCGGAAATCTGTGCGGGTTTGGTTTCGGGTTTGAGATAATAACGTACCTGCTTTTCGGTTTCGCGCACGCTCCAACCTTCGGTAATGACTTTTCCCGCCATTTCTATCTGCACCAGCGGATCGGGAACGGCAAGTAAGGCACGAGCGTGTCCCGCACTGACCTTTCCGCTTTTTACCAATTCTTTCACTTCGTTGGTTAAGCTTAACAAACGCAACGTATTGGCGATGCTGGAACGAGCTTTGCTCAGTTTTTGCGCAATATCTTCTTGGGTAAGGTGGTAACAGTCCATCAATTCCCGAATGGCTTCCCCTTCTTCGATGGCGTTCAAGTCCTCCCTTTGCAAGTTTTCAATCAAGCTGATTTCTTTTGTCTTCATCTCGTCATATTCTTTGATAATGACGGGTATTACGGTCAAACCTGCCAATAAAGAAGCACGGTACCGACGCTCTCCGGCGATAATAATGTATTTATCGTCTTCGCCGCGACGAACGACAAGCGGTTGAATAATCCCATGTTCCCGAATGGAACGGGACAACTCAATTAACGATTCTTCGTTAAAGCTTTTTCGCGGTTGATCGGGGTTGGGCATTACTTTTTCCAATGCCACGCTATAAATTTTATCCTCCGTCTTTACATCGGTTTTTACGTCCTCGATGTTTGCCAGTAAGGCATTTAACCCTCGTTTTACTTGTTTTGCCATACGTTAACTCCGTTGTTTTGTTTCGATTTTCTTTTTTTATTATAGCACGCCCGCACTTTTTTGTAAACCCTCACAGCGGACTAATTCTCGGTTTGTTTTGTTGCCTTGGATACCGAACGGGTGTGGGGCTTATTTTTTCAACGACAACTACCGTCCTTTTCTCGCCGTTCGGCAATAAAAATTCTTCTTGCGTTCCTATTTTTCCGCCCAAAACGGATAAGGCTCGCTTGGCGGCGAGTATTTCTTCTGCCACGTCGGCCTTATAGGCGACAAACCGTCCCCCGACTTTGACGTACG
The DNA here is from genome assembly GCA_002315475.1 of Christensenella sp. UBA1782. Taxonomy (GTDB): domain Bacteria; phylum Bacillota; class Clostridia; order Christensenellales; family DTU072; genus CAG-1782. The sequence goes on from DCGI01000070.1 coordinate 60,820, forward strand.
GTAAAACGTATTCCAATAACGTCGGTAGCGGTGCCACGGCTCTTGCTACAGCCACGTCTACCTGCTCCCGATAGGTTTTTACACCTTCCTCCGCCCTCGCATGGATACAAGTCATGTCGGTGAGCTGTAACCGCTTCATAAGTTCTTCTAAAAACACAATCCGCTTTTGTAAACTGTCAAGGAGGATAAACGAAAGGTCGGGACGGAGAATCTTGAGGGGGACGGACGGAAAGCCTGCCCCCGTCCCGACGTCCAACACCCTCGCCCCTTGCGGAATAAACTTTTCTCCCAAAACGCTATCCAAAAAATGTTTTCGAACCACTTCCTGCGGATCGGTGATCGCCGTTAAGTTTACCTTTTCGTTGTATTCTAACAGAAAGGTTCGGTAAATACCGAACCGTTCTTCCTGCTCTTGCGTTAAAGCAATATGTGCCGCATCGAAGATTTCTCGTATATCACTCATATTAACCGATTTCACTGATGCACGCATCCGTCATGACAAAAGTTGCCGTTCCTTCGACACCTTCTCGCATATACGTCATCGTTAACGTATCCCCCACCCGCATGGTAAGCATTAAGTCCACGATGACGAAGGTACGATTGACGGCGTATTTTTCCGTTTCGATACTGCCGCTTCTTTGGATGGAAACCTCGGTAAGAATATCGCCCTTTTGCAGCGAGCCGTAAGCAAGTCCTTTTTCGTCCACACCGTCTACCGTTACTTTTTCCTCGATACGAACGTTACCGGTTCCGTCGAGTACCGCACTGCTTTCAAGCGCCCAGATGGTGATACCGAGCATACACTTCTGCACGTCGGCACTTTTTTCCGTCTTATCCTGATAATACAAAATGTTGTCGACGACGTACTTTACGACGTTGGAAGGCAAAGCGTATCCGATATTATCGACGTTTTCCTCCACGCTCTTGGCGTTGACGATACCGAGAAGTTTTCCGTCGGCATTAAATAATCCGCCTCCGCTGTTGCCCGAATTGACGGCGGTATCGATACGAATGACACGCGTACTGCTGGAAGAAGTGCTATCCAAATAAATATTTTCGCTGTCTACGCTGACCACACCGCTGGTTACCGAAATGCCTTCGCCTTCGGCGTTTCCTACGGCGATAGCCTTCTGCCCGACCAACAATTCGTTACTGTCCGAAAACTCTACCGTAACGGCGTTGCTGTTTTTCAATATTTCGCTATTCTTGATTTCCAATACGGCAATATCGTATATTTTCGAGCCGCCCACATAGGTAGCTTCGATACCCATACCGGTATAAGAAGGAGCACTCGTGCCGTGTACGGAAGTGCTGTACGTTTCGTTTCCGATGATTTCGCTACCGTATAAATATACGTGAATATCGTCGCTGATACCGTTTGCCGTAATGCTGCTTTCGTTGTACACGACGTGGTGGTTGGTGATGATATAGGCACTACCGGCTTCCTTGTTCATGCTGAAAATAACGCCGCTTCCCGCCGAGCTTGCCGGTTCGGTATAGGTTCTGCTCCAACCGCCGTAACTGAACCCGCCGATACCGAATCCCCCGCCTTGCGTGATGGTATACGTTATGGTATAATTGCAGTACACCGAAACCGATGCAAAAAGGGAATTTGCGTTTACCTGCGTATTTTCCGAAGAGTACGAAAAATAGGTATTCAAAAAGTCGGAATAAGAACCGACAAAGCCTTGCTTGACCGCTTCGTTATAAAAATCAAGCGGCGTCAAAGAAGCGTTTTTCCCGTCGGCTCCGTCCGTACCTTGCAAGGAAGCAAGCCATTCCGCTTCGGTACCGGAAAAACCGTGTTGAATGGCGATTTCATAAGCGGAATCCCCCTTTAAGTACTCCAAATACTCGGCTAAAGTTCCCTCAAAACCGTTTTCGACGGCGGCGTTATAAATTGCTTCCATCGTTACGTCGCTCACGTCGTCCTTACAAGCAAACAAAGACGTTGCCGTCACCGCGACAAGTACCAACGTCATAATAATCAATATCTTTTTCTTCATATTACACCTCCGAAACCCTCTTAGGGGGCTCATGCACTTATAGAGTATGGTATTACGCTTAAATATAAATAAAAAAGCTTATAAAATTAAACTAAATTTATCTCTTACTGAAAATACAACCGCAATAATTCTGCCGATACAAGCCGAATTCTTCACAAACGGCTTTGCTCCGCAGATTCCCGCCCCGCTTCTTAAAATCGGAGCAAAGATACCGTATGCCGTATATCTCCTCCAATTCCGCTCCTATCTCGTTCAACGTATCGGCACTCTTCAAAGGGGACAAAGTCAGCGTTGTACCAAAAAAATCGAAGCCTTCGGCTTTGGCTTTTTTTGCCGTCTGTTCCAGACGGAGGCGGTAACACCGCCCACAACGCGCCCCCCTTTCGGGTTCTTGTTCCAAACCCCTTGCCATCGTCAAAAAGGTTTCCGCGTCGTAGTTTTCCAAAATCACCTTTCCGCTTTGCGTCCGCTCGGCAAACTCAACGAGTTCCCGTCCTCGCTTTTCGTACTCCTCGACGGTATCGATATTGGGATTATAAAAATAATAGGTGATTTTCAACGTCGGCAACAGCTTTTCAAAGCATCCGCTCGCACAGGGTGCGCAACAAGTATGCAACAGAATGGTTTTTCCCGCCGCTCCCGACAATATTTCCTGCATCTCGGCATCGTAATTCATATTATTTGCTTTTTTCGTAGATAGTAACCGATTGAATCGTTACGGGATAGGCGGTAGGCGAAGAAACGATCGCCTGTGTAAACGAAAACAGGGTGTCGCAGGCATCGGAATCCACGACCATGCCGAACGGTGCGTATTTTCCGTTCAACTCGGTATAATCCTTCGGTAAAAACATAAAATCGGTGTCGGCACCGTCGTTTTCGTTTTCGGGATGAATCATCGTCAAGATTCCCGCCGTATGGCTGACTACATTCTTTTCATAGCCGTTCTCGGCAAATTCTCCCACCACCTTGCCGTAGTTTTCTTTGGGCGCTCTCTTGACGAGGGTTCCGTCTTCCACGATATACGTCCCCGCCTGCAAATACGCCGACCGCACCGCCGTATTTTCGTAGTAGTCGATTCCCGCACGCCATAGTACCGTACCGTTATAAGCACCGGCGTCTACGTACCTGACGAAGTTTTCCACCGTACTCGGAGCATACTCCGATAAGAGATAAACCTGTAACGTCGTATTCCTGCCTTGATAGGTAAAAATGAATTTCGCATACTTCCCGAGGGGCAGAGAGGATGTCGTCAAAGCGTATTTTTGATAGACGAGTTCTTGCCTTTCCTCGGTGTCTCTCTTGAATTTGGAGGGTTCTCCTCCGAGAACACCTACCGCATATAACGGAATCAAAACACCGGCGAGTATCAACGTAATCGCCACCGCCACCGCAAGAATTCTTCCTTTCGGCGTATCCAAAAAGTTTTTCTTAGTCATCGGTTACTTCCCAAACGGTTACTTTTTCTATGGTAATCACACGGTCGACGGGCGCGTAGTTTCCGTCTAACGCCGTAGTATTCCCGATTTCGGTAATAAAATCAATATCCTCTTGATAGGGCAAAAATCCGAAAGCGGCGTATTCTCCGTTCCAAGAAGCATACTCCCCGAAGCAGAGAAAGAACTGGGACGTTGCCGAATCGTTGACTACCGTCCTCGCCGCCGAAATCACGCCCGGCAGATGCGCTATTTTGTTTTGTGCAAAGCCGTTACTCTTAAACTCGCCGTAAACGGGGGATTTTGTGTTACCTTTATCGACGTAGCCGCTCTCGGTATAGGTCATTCCGCCCCCTTGAATACACCCGTTCGGAACGATTCGATGAATCACCGTTCCGTCGTAATATCCTTCCGAAGCGTACGCAATAAAGTTTTCCACCGTTTCGGGTGCGTATTCGGGTAAAAGCATCAAGGTTAAATCTTTGGACACCGTTCCGTCCGATAACCGAATCGTCGCATACCGACCGCTCGGCAATTTGCCTTTTCCGTCCAGATAGAATCTGTAGTACGCACCGCCGGCATAATTTTTGCGACAAAGCGTCATGGTCGGGGAAAGTCTTCCCGTCAAGCCTAAGGACAGAAGGACGATTGCCACGCAAAGCACGACGGCGACCGCCGTAACGATCCATGCGATTTTTTTGTTTTTTTGTTTCTTGCCCGGTTGCCGTTCTTCGACGACGGCAATACCCTTTTGTTTCCTTTTCTCGCTCATGCTCAGTCTTCCTTCGGAGCCACTTCGGGCAGGGGTTTCAATTCGTAAATTTCACGAAGTTTTACTTCGAGCGCATGAGACATCTCGGGGTTGTTATCCAAATAATCCACCGCTTTTTCTCTGCCTTGTGCAATTCTTTCTTCGTTATAACTGAACCAACTGCCCGTCTTGACAATCAGTTCACTCGCCACCGCCAAATCCAAAATACAACTGTTTTTGGAAACGCCCTTGCCGAAAATCATATCGAATTCACAACTCTTAAACGGTGCCGCCAATTTATTTTTGATGACTTTGACTTTGGTACGAGAACCGATAATATCGGTACCGCTCTTCAAGGCGTCCCCTTTCCGCACGTCAAAACGCATACTCGCATAGAACTTCAACGCTTTGCCGCCCGCCGTCGTTTCGGGGTTTCCGAACATAACGCCGACCTTTTCACGCAACTGGTTGATAAACACCACGCAAGTATTGGATTTTTTAACCACACCGGTCAGTTTCCGCAACGCTTGGCTCATCAATCTTGCCTGCAAACCGACGTGAGAATCACCCATATCCCCTTCGATTTCGGCTTTCGGCGTCAACGCCGCCACGCTGTCGATGACGATGATGTCAAAACCGCCGCTTTTTACCAATTCTTCGGTAATATCCAAAGCTTGTTCGCCGTTATCGGGTTGAGAAACGTATAAGTTCCGCAAATCCACCCCGAGCTTTTCGGCATAAACGGGATCGAGTGCGTGTTCGGCGTCGATAAAGGCGGCGAAACCGCCCGTCTTTTGCGCTTCGGCAATCATGTGCAGGGTTAGAGTCGTTTTACCGCTGGATTCCGGCCCGTACACTTCCAAAATCCTTCCGCGAGGCACACCGCCGATACCCGTAGCAATATCCAAAGAAAGGCAACCGGTCGGAATAATATCAATATCCACCTTTGCCCCTTCTTCCAAAGTCATGATGGAGCCTTTACCGAATTCTTTTTCGATCTGTGCTACCGCTTGTAAAACTTGCTTTCTTTTGTCTTCGTTCATTTTGTTTCTCCTTATTGTGAAAATTATAAATTTTGCTGTAAAAACCTGTACGTATAAAAAAGTGCCGCGTTGGTTGCGCTCTTTCGCACATTTTCTCTGTCGCCGTTAAAGTGAAATAACATGGCAATCGGCTCGTAGGTGCGGAAAGCAATCCCGATATACACCAAACCGGCGGGCTTGTAAACGTCTCCGAACGTTTCTCCCTCCGGCCC
>DCGI01000070.1:66281-70448 GCA_002315475.1 Christensenella sp. UBA1782
CCCGCTATCCCCGTCGTGGAAACGGCTACGTCGACGTATTCGCTGAGAAGTCCGTACGCCATTTCTTTGGCGACTTCTTCGCTGACCGCCCCCACTTTGGCGAGCGTCCTTGCGTCCACCGACAAACGGTTCATTTTGGACTGGTTACTGTACGTGACGATACCCTCGTGAAAAATCTTGCTGGCACCGGGAACGTCGACGATACGGGACGCCACCATGCCGCCCGTACAGCTTTCCGCCGTCGCCATCATCAAATCGTTTTCGGTCAAAAAATCCACCAGAACCGCCGACAAAGAAACGTCTTTTTCGGCATACAGTCCTTCTTCCAAACGGTCGCACAACGTGAAGTATTCTTCCCCGTCTACCGAATCGTCCAAAAGAATTCTGTTGTCGAAATCCTCCTGTGCTTCCACGGTACAACGGCGGGACAAACCCATTTCCGCCAGCACCGTATCGATATTTTGTTTTCTCCCGAAAAACCGTAATATTCTTGTCATTGGTGAGCCTCCCCATACAAATGAAAATCGGCGGCGGTAATTTTTACCCGATAAACGCTCCCCACCTGCGGTGCGAAGTCCGCCGTAAAATAGACGTTCGTGTCCACGTCGGGAGCGTTATACTCCGTCCTCCCCACGAACGTCTGTTTGTCGAAATCAATGCCCTCGTACAATACTTCCAATTCCCTTCCGATAAAGGCTTTTTGCGCCTCTACCGTTACCGCACTCTGCGTCTTTTCGATCGTCGTTCGACGGCGTGCGGAAACGCTTTTACCGACACGAGGCTTCATCTGTTCGGCTTCCGTCCCTTCTTCGGGGGAGAAGCAGAAGAATCCCGCAAAGCGACAAGCACCTTCTCCGATAAAGGCGTTTAATTTCAAAAATTGTTCTTCACTCTCGCTCGGAAAACCCACGATAAAGGTACTCCGAACGGTACAATCGGGAACCTCTTTTCGTATTTTTGCAAGCAGGCTACGGATTTTTTCTTCCGAAGCGGGGCGACGCATACGTTTCAGAATGTCGCCGTCGATATGTTGGAGGGGCATATCTATATATTTTGCGAGTCCCTCCTCGTCCCGCAGCATGGCGATCAGTTCGTCGGTGATTCTTTCGGGATAGGCGTAGAGCAAACGTATCTTCCAAAAGCCGATGGGCAGCAACGCTCGCAACAACTCGCACAATGCGGGTTTTTTGTAAAGATCCATTCCGTACGCAGTGGTGTCCTGCGCCACCAAAATCAACTCCTGTACGCCGTCGGCTCGAAGGGCTTTGGCTTCCTCGACGAGCTTCTCTTTCGGCTCCGACTTGTACCTTCCGCGGATGGCGGGTATCGCACAGTAAGAACACCGATTGTTGCAACCGTCGGCTATTTTCAAATAGGCATAATGGGCGGGCGTGGTCAAAACTCTGCCTTGTCCGCCGCACGTCGCAAACGGAATCCCCGTTTCTTCCGCCACGATTTCGGCGATTCTTTCTTCCTCCGCAATCGAAACGAACCGGTCGACTTCGGGAAATTCGACATCGGGATACCGTTGTGCAAAGCATCCCGTTACCAAGAGCTTTTTCAAGTTTCTTGCTTTCATCGAAGCGGTTTCGAAAATCGTTTCGATGGCTTCCTTTTTGGCACTTTCGATAAAAGCACAGGTATTGATAATCATGACTTCGGCTTCTTCGCCGTTATCGGTTATCGTATATCCCGCACTTTTTAAGGCAAATAACATTCTTTCACTGTCCACGCGGTTCTTATCGCAACCGAGTGAAATCATGCCCACTTTCATTTTTACGCATCCCCCTCGTTCGTTTGCGACGGCAACAGATGGGGATCGATTTCGCCGAAACGAGCCTGATACTCGGCATAGAACTCTTCGGCGGAATGCAACAAGTGTCGACTCTTATCCGAACCCATCGGAGAAACGTAACCTTCGTTCTCCCAATAGTCCATGATATTGGCTATCGTGTTATACCCTTTCGAGAGTTTTCTCTGCAAGTAAGAAACGGAAATATGTTGGTTATCGTAGCAAATCTTCAAAGCCTGCCAAGCACTGACTTCGAATTCCTCCATGCCGTCCTGCCGCATACTGCCGCCCTTCTTGCCGGAAGAAGGCGTTTGCCGTCCGCCGTTACCCGCGTCCAACAAATCGTCGTCCTTGTTGTATTTTCCGCTCAGAATACCGTCTATCATTTCGTCGTCGAATTCCGCTTCGTTGTTGTTCTCGATAAACTCCACGATTCTTTTGGTTTCTTCGGTATGGATAAACGCCCCTTGCACCCGCATTTTTTCGTTTCCGCGCTTAATAATCATATCCCCTTTTCCGAGAAGGTTTTCGGCACCTTTCGCCTTGAAAATAATCATACTGTGCGTATATTCACCGACGGCAAAAGCTATCTTGGTGTTGAGGTTGTTTTGAATCTCGTTGGTTATGACTTCCTTAACGGGGTTTTGGGTGGCGAAAATCAAATGTACGCCCGCCGCACGAGAAACGCGTGCCAAACTGGACAGCGTGGCTTCCACCGTTTTCCGAATGGTGTTATCGGTCATCAATTCGCTCGCTTCGTCGATGATAATCAAAATACGGGGCAACTTTTCCACCCCTTCCAAACGGTTATATTCGGAAATATCCCGAATATGTAATTTGGTAAACAGATTGTACCGTTCCGTCGTAACGTCCCGACTCCACTTTAAGGCGTTCACGATCTGTTGGGGATCGCTGAGCGGATCGCGGAATAACATGTGCGGCAAACCACTGTATACGCCCATTTCCACTTTTTTCAAGTCAATCAATATCAATTTCACTTCGTCGGGACTATAGCGATAGAGCAAACTCGCCAAAAGCACGTTGACGCAGACCGATTTACCGCTTCCGGTAGAGCCCGCTATCAAGGCGTGCGGCATGGCGCCTATATCGTCTATCAGGATTCTGCCGTCCGCCGTTTTACCCATGGCGACCACCAAATCCCCCTTTTTGTTTCGGAACTCTTCACTGGTGATTACCTCTTTGAACGAAACGGTTCCCCGTTCTTCGTTCGCCACTTCCACGCCGCACAAGGTCGTCCCGTGAATGGCGTTAACGATGTTGATTTCATGCACCGCACCGAGCAAACGCTGTAAATCCTTTTGCGCCGCCTTGAGTTTGTTATACGAGCAACCTTCGGCAAGTTCCAAAAAGAGCAACGTGAGCGTAGGCCCCTTTTGGGCGTCCCGCAAATAAGCGTACACACCGAAATTTTGCATTTTCACTTCGATAACTTCCCGTATCTGTTCGTAATTCTCGACGTAATCGACGAATTTCGGATTCTTATGGTCTTGCAACAACGCTATCGGTGGAAAAACGTAGGGCATTTTCTGCTTCGGCGGCGTCGGAGTCGGGGCGGTTCGGGGAGCGGAAGCGGTTGCCGCGGTTGCTTTTGCGGTCTCCGTCCGTAAAATCGTCGACACCGTCGACGGAGACGATCCGGCACCCGAATCGGCGACCGCCGTCCGTACCTCTTGCTGCTCTACTCGATCTTGTCGCACCGTCGGAACGACATTCTCCGTCTGCAAAAAAGATTGCAACGTCGCCATACGATCGATCGGTTCCTCGACGACGGGTTGCCGTTCCGTCAAAACGGGTTCCGACGCCGTCGGTCGAACGGGCACGGGTTCCGTCGCCGTCGGTCGAACGGGCATCGAAGAAACGGCGGCAAACGGTTGTTGCACCGTTTCCTGTTGCACGAAAACCGGTCTGGAAGCACTTTCGCTCGCCATCGTAACGGGTGCGGGTGCTCCCGTCTTTGCGAGTTGTTGTCGAACGGCTTCGGCAAACGGCGTATGCAAAGCGTCTCCCGTAAACATATCGAAAATATCTTCTCGGCTCTTTCCGCCGAACACGTCTTCTCGACTGCGTACACCCAGTTGTTGTTCCAGTTTGTTAAAGTTTTCTTTGTTTTCGCTTCCGTCTTCCCCCAGCAAGGTTACCGAAGCGATGGCTTTTTTGTCGCCACGCAGGTCATAACTGCTCGTGGTGTAGACTTCGGGTTTCCCCGTCTTTCCCAAATACGCCGGTATTTCGTAAGGTCCTCCGAGCAAAAGTCTGCATGCACGATCCCGCTCCGACTCCGGTTCTTCCACGTTAAACGAAACGGGTTTCGGCTCGCAACCGGCTCCCAAACGTACCAAAACGGGCGAAGCCGC
>DCGI01000077.1 GCA_002315475.1 Christensenella sp. UBA1782
GTACTGACCGACGACAACCCCGCAAAGGTCGCCGTCGCCGTCCTGCGTGCCAAAAAAACCATGCGCATCGTGTACGCCAATATCGTCTTTGCTTTGACCGTAAAAGTCGCCGTCCTTCTTCTTTCCGCTTTCGGTTTGACATCCATGTGGCTCGCCGTTTTCGCCGACGTCGGCGTTTGTATCTTAGCTGTTTTGAACGCAATAAGAACTTTACGCAAAAAGGCATAATTGCCAAAATCTCTGCATATTCTTTTTTATGCAATATGACTTTTTTCGAGGAATCCGCCTTCCTTCGGATTTTCTTACTGTTTCCAAAATTTCCGCTTTCGCTTCCGCACTTAGTTTTCTGCCCGATGCCGATTCTTTTGTAATCGGGTGCGATAACCGAAGCCGCTCCCTTGCCATCCGAGATAGTCTGACGGAGTCCTTACTTCGGCTCGGAAAACGTGTCGTCGACGTCGGCGTTTTAACCACGCCCGCCCTATCGGTATGTACTTGTAAACTCGGTGCCGACTACGGCGTTATGGTTACCGGAGGAAGCTCTTCTCCTCGCTATAACGGTTTCAAAATCTTTGAAAGCAACGGCTGTTCCTTAGACCTTTCCAACGTTTCCGTTTTGAACGATTTCTTAAAAAAACCGCCTTCCCTTTCCAACCGATTCGGGTTCTATTATCGGGAAGACGGCGTATCCGTTTATTGTCGCCATATCGAGGAAAAAGCCGATTTTTCTTTCAACGGCAAAGAGGTTTTTTTAGACGTGGCAAACGGTGCCGGCTTGCCGATAGCGGAAAGACTTTTTACCCGTTTTGACGGAGATATCCGCTTTCTTACCTTTGGTCTGGGTGAAAACGTAAACCGAAGGTGCGGGGCGGCACATCCGCATTTTTTGCAAAAGCAAAAATGCGCCCTTGCGTTTGCGATCGACGGCGACGGCGATCGCGGATGTGCCGCCTGTGAGAACCGGCTTTTTTCCGAAGAAGAAATGCTTTTTTACCTTGCCGAGTTTTTCCGATTCCCTTCGGCAGTCTGCGGTTTTCCCCTCTCCTCCTCCGAAAAGTTTCTTTCCGTACCTTCCGGCGAAGCCGAAAAAACCGCTTTTATAAAAAGCTCCCCTTTCGCTGTGGAAAGGGGAGGAAAATATTTGTTTTCTGCTTTCGGGCATACCTTCGACGGTATCCTCTTCGCTTTATCGGTTACCCAAGCCGATTGTTCCCTGCCGTTACGGGATTTTAATCAATCGTGATTACGTGAGCATCTTCCTTCTTCGGCGCATCTTTCGGTACGGTCAAATACAAAACACCGTTTTCGTACTTTGCTTTTATCAACTTTTCGTCGATGTCGCCTACGTAGAATTCACGCTCGCAAGAGCAGTTTCTCTCTTGACGAATAAAGGCATCTTTCTTTTCTTCTTCCACCTTTCTGGAAGCGTTTACAGTCAAATAGCCGTTATCGAACGAGACCGAAATATCCTCTTTCGCGAAACCGGGCATCTCGATGTCGAACAGATACGCCCCTTCGGTATCCCGTACGTCGGTACGCATCAAGTCTTTGGTCGGTTGATACAAAGGACGGAACAAACCGTCAAATGCGTTCTCAAAAAAGTCGTTGTTGTGTCTGATAATGTAGTTTTTCATAGTTCCAATTCTCCTATATTTTTTCTTTCTTAGCAGTCGTCATGATTGTTTGTTAGCACTCATCAACTAAGATTGCTAATAGTATAACCCCGTTCTTCCCTGTTGTCAAGTATTCTTAAAAAAATTTTTGAAAAATATTTTGAACGTGAAAAGAGCGGGGAGAAAACCCTTTACAAAAGGTATTTTCTCCCCGCCCCCCTCTTTCCTAAAATTCCTCCGCCGAAAAGCCGTAATTTCCTTCGGCAAGAAGGAAATTTTTTTTCAACGGCTTTCTTCAAAAGCATTCCTAAAAGAAATACTTTTTCATAGCCGTTGAACGTTTTGGAAGGCGGGGTTTCGGGGAGGGAAACTTTTTCGAAAAGGTTCCCTCCCCGCCCCTCTCATAAAACGCGAAAAAGCTTATGTTGATTACAATAGGCGAGAAAAATGCCTTTACCGCGAGGAAAATATCCTTCGGCGTTGCCTTCGGGGTAGAGTTTTTTAATTTGCATGGTATCGAACGATAAGTACACGATGAAAGAGAGATAATGCTCTTTCGTCATGGGGTGAGAAAAAGTAAGGAAGTTTTCGCCGTCGACGGTTTGTATGCTTGCCTTATGGCCTTCGTCTGCTTTTTGAACGGGTTCTTGTCGCAGCGTAATACCGCAACAACAGACCGTACCGCCTCCGGTCGAAAACAAAATATTACCGCAGACGGGGCAAACGTAGAAGCCTGCCTTTGCGATATTGCAAGAAACGTTCCCGTTGCGTGTCGCCACTCCCGAGAAAAGCTCGACGAGGGAAATGTCGAAAAAGGCGGCGATACTTTCCAAAATGGTGATGTCGGGATAGCCTTTCCCCGTTTCCCACTTAGAAACCGTCTTATCGCTGACGCCTATTTTCTCCGCAAATTCTTTTTGCGTGACGTTTTTTTCCTTCCGTAATTTTTGTAAAAGGTTACCGATGGTGTTTTGATTCATTTTTTATCTCCGAAAACGATTGTAACACAAAGAATCACGCATTTCAACCTACTTATCGTGGAATATCGGAAGTTTTTTTTCATAAGATAAAAGCATGGAAAAACATTCTTTATCGTATGAAAACAATCTTATCGTAATAACCGGCGTCGTTTCGGTGGAAAAGTTTGACGCCAATTCCGTTCTGCTTCGTTTACAAGACGGGGTTTTAGAAATTTTCGGCGGCGGATTCGTCTTAAAAGACATGGTGCAAGGGAGCGGAAAGGTTTCTTTCGAAGGCACTTTACGTTCTTTATCCTACAAAGAAAAAATCGAAGCGGTTTCCCTGCTGAAACGACTTTTCAAATAATGTTCGTTACCCTTGCCCAACCGCAGGCAACCTATATTTTTACGGTGGGCGGTTGTTTGGCGTGCTTCCTCACCTGCCCGTTTCGTCTGCTTTTTCTGCTTTTTCCCAAGAAAGGCATACGGTTTTTCGTCGATTTTTTCATCACCGTTTCGGCAGGAGCTTTTTTCCTGTTTATAACGGAAACCCTCTATTCGGGACAGGTATTCTATTATACCCTTCTTTGCTTCTTGTTTGGCTTTCTTGCCACCTTTTTTCTGTGTAGAAATGCCCCGCCGACCGAAACCTTTCGGAAGTATTTGCATAAAAAGTATACAAAGAACCAAGCTAAAAGAAAAAGGAGAAAGTATGAACAAACCAATGGAACAAGGCATCCTGTGTGCCGAAGACGTAAGAGAAATTTATCGCAACACCACAGCGGGGAAAGAGAGCATCGAGATTCTGCGCCCCTTGTCCGAAAACGAAGGCTTTCGTAACGTTTTAACGCGAGAAGATAAAGAATACACCGATTTTGCACAAAAAATCGAGGTTTATGCCACCGAAAACGGGATTGATATTAAGGAAGTATCCCCTTTTGCGCGAGGCATGATGTATATCTCCGCTATCTTGAATACCGTCGTGGATAAAACGCCGTCCAAATTGGCATCCGTCATGATACAAGGCATCAATATGGGCGAAATTTCCATTTTGAAAATCATCAACAAACTTGCCGACGACGGAAAACAAAGTCCCCTTTGCGAGGATATGTTGGCACTTCTGCGCAAGAATAAAGAAGAAATGTCCCTCTTTTTATGAGAGAAGGACACGTTCCTGAAAGGCTTTTTTCTGCTCGGGCGTAACGTTCAAAACATCTTGCAAAAAACTTTCGACCGAGCCGTACAGCCTGACGATTTCGTGAAAAGCGGCGTCTAAAAATTCTTTTTCGGCGGAAAACAGTCGTTTGACTTTTTCGGCTTTTTCTCTATCCCGTAAAATGTATTTTACCGCGCGGTAGCTCCGTATTCCCCTTTTAGACGGAGCTTCCTTCGTCAACAAATAATCGTGGTAGACGGTATCGACGTCCACGTCCAAAAGGCACAAAACAAGGGCGGAAACAATCCCGCAGCGGTCTTTCCCTTCGGTACAATGCCACAAAACGGCACCCTCTCCGTTTTGCAGAATCTTTTGAAGAATGGTTCGTAAAGCCGCCACACATTCTTCCTGGCTTACCATGATTCTGTACAGGTCGGCAAGGTCGGGCATGGCTTTCAAAAGGTCGAGCGAAGTCGTCTTCTTTTCGTGCGAAATACCCATGACGGCATCCGAAAAAACGGGGAGTGCATACGAAACCGCCCCTCGTACCGCTTTGTCCGGCTTCTCCTCACGCTCGGACGGCGTCCGTAAATCAAGGATACGGGTAATCGGAATTTCGGCAAGAATTTCGGCGTCTTTTGGCGTTATTTTATGCAAAGAACAACTCCGAATCAATAACCCTTTTTGAATGGTTTTTCCATATTTATTGACGATACCGCCAAAATCACGAATGTTTTTTATGCCTTGTAAAGGGATTTGCCGTTCCATTCTTACACTGCCTCTTGTTCGGAAATATATTTTTCTTTCTCTTTGATAAAGCGAGAAGCAGCGATCTTTTCCCGCCGAAAACCTTCTTCGTCAAACGGTAAACCTTTCTTTTCGGCTTTTTGCCGAGCGACAAGCACGCTACGCTCCAAACGTTTTTCTTCCACCAACAAATTGGACAAAAAGATATTCTTTTCCGCCTCAAACGTAGCCGCGTCCAGTCTTGCTTTGGCTTCGGGATAGGATTTATCGATTTCGGTCAAAAGTTCTTTTTTCTCGACGATATGCCGTTTCAAAAAGGCACTGCTTCTCCCTTCCTCTTCCAATATCGCATGAATTTTGAGAATATCCTCATCGGTCAACACCTTCTCCTTCCAATCGGTTTCGGCGGCACGAATATGCAAAATCTTGACGATATCGGCGTGTTTCTTCTCGTCCAAGTCCCAAAAGAAAAACGGTATGGCGGTCAGTACCGCACCGATAAAGCCGAGCAAAGTATAATAGAAATAAGCATTGGAAAGGGTGTCTTGATTTTGGAAAACGACGTCGTATTGGTCGTTCAGTCCCACCCCCGCAAAAGATAAAAAGAGGGGCGTCAAGATGCTCGTAAAGAACCCTAATATCGTCAAAAGAACGTTTTGGTAGTTTGCCCAAGCACCTTCCAAACGAAGTCCCGACTTATACTGTTCGTAGTCGAGGGCATCGCTGGTCATGACGGTGGTAACGATGGCGATACCGAGTACGAAATTCTGCCCGTACATAAAGACGAGCGAAACGACGGGGTAGCTCTTGCACAAAAGAAGTTGCAAACCCGTCATCAACACAAAAAGGAGGTTCCCGAAACAAACGGCTTTTTTCTTGCCCACCTTTTTGTAGACCATCGGCCCGAGAATCAACGCCGGCAGGTATGCCGTCCCCAAGACGGCACTCAAAACTCCGTATAACACGCTCCCCAAACTACCGCCTATCGAATACATGCAAATCCATTGATAAAAGTTTGCCACCCCTCGAAAACCGAGAAAAACGTTATAGACGACCATCAACCAAAAGTATTTATTCTTTGCCAAAGCCTTTAAGCCTTGCAACATACCGACCTTTGCCACGTTATTGACGGCGAGGACGGTTCTTTCCTTCGTAAACAGATATGTCAATAATTCGCAAAGCAATGCGCCCACCGTACAAATCGGAAAGAAAATTTGATAAATCAGCGGTTCGTACTGTCCTCTCGTACCTGCCACCCAAACGGCAACGATCGGCAAAAGAAGATTGAGGACAGAACTGGGAATCTGTCCGAAAATGCTATGCACCGAGTTGATATTGGTTCTTTCCTGAGAATTGGTAGTGATGGTCTGTTGTATGCCCGAAAGCGCTTGATTGACGAATTGATTGAACGATTGTCCGATTTGCAACAACGCAAACATCAACAATATCCCCCACGAAAAGGAAAGTTGCGTTGCCGTCTCGTTGATATACGGTATCACCGGCAAAGGCATCTCGAACGCCACCACGTCCATCAATCTTTCGGGAATGTACGGAATCGCACAATACGCCAATGCGGTAACGGCTGTCGGCCACAGCAAAAACGGCTTAAACTTGCCGTTTTTGGAGTTACTGTTGTCGATAATCATGGAGAAAATGGGCGACCGAATCAACGTAATGACGGAAGCAACCCACCCGAGTATCAAAATAACGCCGGGCGTCAAGCGGAAATAAGCGTTCATGAGGGGCAAGGTCGCCGCAAGCGACACCCATGCGCCGAAAACGCCCATAAAAGAGGTTCCGCCTATGCCCGCCGTAAAGCAAGCGATTTCTTTGTAGCTGACTTGATACCCTTTGGGCGGATGTTTCCAATATTCTTTGAGTTTATAATACCCACCGATGATTTTTTCTTTCATATCAAAAAGTATAACAAAATTCCCCGAAAAAGTAAAGAGAGAATTCCCTTCCCCCGAAAATCATTCCTTTGGCGACGGTGCTCGGTCGAAAAATTATTTTCGACATAAAGCAAAGCGACTGTCGGGAAAAACGACCGACAATTCGATACTATGAAGATCTTTTCGCAGGATAAGTGCAAAGTATATTTTTCTGTAGAAGAAAGAAACGAGTGAACATACTTATTTCTGCAACAACAAAAAATAACACGCAATTTTGAAAAAAAGCGTGAGGAACATCTTGCAATTTCGAAAAAATGTGTTATAATATAGACATGCTACATATAAATATTGCGTGATGAAAATGGGTGTACGATTGAATAACCGTGATATCGTAAATAAGGTATTTGATACTCTTGGAGAAATTGTTAAAAAATCTGATTTTCTTTTTGCCGGATTGAAAAATCAAGATATTTATACACTTTGTGAACAAGGGTATATTGAACGTGTCAAAAAAGGTTATTATAAACTATCTGTTGGTAACGAGCCCAAAGAAGAGCAGCTCCTTTCCAAATTCATGACACAAGGAATTATTTGTGTTGAATCTGCACTGTATCATTACGGATACAATGATTTTGCACCACGCGAATGGACGATTACCGTGCCTCGCTCTTACTCCAGAACTGTAAAAGTCATTCAGGAAGTGGTACCGGTAAAAGCGTATTACGTTCAAAACGAAATGTATCATCTTGGCGAAACAACGGGCGTTTTTAACGGCGTTACACTTCCCGTATACGACCGCGAGCGTACAGTTTGCGATTGCTTCAAGTATCGAACCAAATTAGATAACGAAATATTCAATAAAGCGCTCAATGCTTACGTAGCTGACCAGAAGAAAAATCTTGCCAACCTTTCCAAATACGCAAAAGAGATGGGGGTTTATGCAAAAATGATGAACGTAATGGAGGTGCTTCTCAATGGCTGATATCGGTGCATCCGTGCTTACACGGCTCAAAAACAAAGCAGCCGAAAGTGGTAGAAGTTATCAACTTTGTATGCAGCTGTTCTGTCAAGAAGAATTTTTGCGCCGTCTTGAAAAATCCGTATACACTGAAAATCTCGTGTTGAAAGGCGGTCTATTCATATATTCCATTACGGATTACGACAGCCGAGTGACCGCAGACGTGGATTTTCTCTTAAGAAGAATGCCGAACACGCCTGAACAACTCAAAGCAATTTTGGAGGAAATTATAGCAACCGACACGGGAAATGATTTCATTACCTTTGAAATCAAAGACGTGTCTCCCATTGCGGTGGCAAAGAAATACGCCGGAATCGGAGCTTCCGTTGTGGCTAAAATCAAAAACACAAAGACTCCTTTCAGCATTGATTTCGGCGTCGGCGACGTGATTGTACCAAGACCTGAAAAGCGAAAGATACCAACGCAGCTTGACGATTTCATCGCCCCGACGGTCAACGCCTATTCTCTGGAAACGACGGTCGCCGAAAAACTCGACGCCATCCTTTCCCTAATGGAATTTTCCAGCCGAATGAAAGACTATTACGATCTTTATTACCTCGCTAATAAGTTTGATTTTGACGGTGCAACGCTGACGGAAGCGCTGAAAAAAACTTTTGAAAACCGTGGGCGCCACTTTACCGTGGAACAATTCGAGCAGGTTATGGCTTTCGGCAGTGACGATACTATGCAGAAGAAATGGAAAGCCTTCTGCCGGAAGATCGACACAAAGACCGATGACTTCGATACGGTGCTGAAAACGATAAAAGAGTTTTTGACGGAGCCGTTCAAGACAGCGACAGAGGATGAAGAATTTGCTGAAAGTTGGTCTGTTTCCAACGGAAAATGGAATCCAAACGGAGGAATGAAAGAAGGATAAGAGCTGATATGATTTCAACGGTCGGCAGAGCATATCTTACGAGCAATATTAAAAACGCGGTGCGTGACCGGACTTGAAACTCTCCCCGAAAAGCTCCTCTTTTCGGGGTTCCCCGTTCTGCGGCCTCCTTGCCTTTGCCGACGAAAAAATGCAAGCATTTTTCCGTCAGGCTTAGGCACCGTCCCTTCGGGACTATGAGGCGCATGGCGAAGACAGTACGACCAAGAAAAAAGACAGGCATACAACCTGTCTTTTTTCTTGGTCGGAGTGACTGGACTTGAACCAGCGGCCTCATGGTCCCGAACCATGCGCGCTACCAAACTGCGCTACACCCCGAAAGCACAATTATTTTATACTGTTTTTCTCCTTTTGGCAAGTGTTTTTACCTAAAAATATTTTATAACCCTTTGCAGACACCGTTTTCTTCCCGTTACGGACAAATCCGACGGAATCATGCGCTTGCCTTGTCGTTTACGCAATCCGCCTTCTCGTGCTTTTTCCTATACCGGAAAAAGGCTCAGCACCCCCCCAAAGCGCCAAAAGTGCCACCGTCAACGTGGGAACGGCTATCAAAAGTCCCATCTTGACGAAATTCTTGATACCGTATCGAATACCGTTTTTTGCCAATATACTGTTCCACATTATGCCGGCAAGGGCACCTATCGGCGTCAGAAAGGCACCGACGTTGGAACCGATGACCGTTGCGTACAGAGCGGGAACGGCGTTAGAAGACGATTGTAATACCGAGCTGAACAGGACGCTCATGGGAATATTATTGATGACGTTTGCCGCCAAAAAGGAGGTGTATCCGTAGGTAAAGACGTTATAGTCCGTTTCCAAAAACGAAGCAATCTTTTCGGTAACTCCGTTCCCGTCCAACACGACAATCATGACAAACATGGACAAAACGAACGGAATCAATTCGTATGGAGCACGTTTTAAGCAAAAAAGCAACTCTTTCGGCTTTTTCTTCCGCACCAACGACGCAAGCAAAATGCACACGAACAGACTTCCTACCGTACAAAGAGAAACCAACCACATTTCAATACCGACGTATCCCGAAATCGCCAAAAACACCGTACAAACGGCAAGATGCACGATACCGATCATCAAATTGACTTTATCGCCGATTTCTTCCTTGTCTGCCGTCGATTCCATCGGTTTGGCTAAATCCTTTCGGAACAGCAAGAAAAGCATACAAAACGCCGTAGCCCCCGCCGCAAGGGTGGGCAGAATCATGACGGAAAGATAGTCGACAAACCCGACGCCGTAGGCGGTCGCCAAATAGATATTGGTGGGATTGCCGATAATCAACGCCATGCTCCACGTGTTCGCCGCCACGAATTCCGCCGTCAGGTAGGGTGCGGGATTGATTTTGGCGTGCTTGGCAAAATAACAAATGAACGGAGTAAACGATAAAATAATAATATCGTTACTCGTAAATACCGTCAAAATCGAAACGGTTATATATAGATATAAGAATAACTTTTTTTGCCCCAATCCGGCATGACGAAGGGTACAATAGGCAAGATACCGAAAAAAACCGAGTTCGTCCAAATACACCGACAAAACGGTCATGGATAAAAACAACACCAAAATTTTGATAGGATTGACGGCGGTGTCCGCAAGTAACGCTTGGCCGACGGCTATTATATCCGCCTGCCCCGTCGCCAACAAAATCACCGCGCCCGCAAGGACGATTACCCAATAACTCCCGATATTCACCTTACCGATTTTGATTTTCGGGAACAACAAAATCGAAGCAATCATCACCGCACAGGTAACGATACAAATCCACAAATACGCCGACATACCTTCACTCTTTTTTAAGCTTCCCTATTGTAATGATTTAGGAAAAAATTGTCAACCGAACGAAAGCATATTTTCGAAAAAAATTACACACGATAGTATTAGCAGGAAAAATAAAACGGAGGTATCAAAAATGGCTCGAAAAAAGACTACGAAAACGTCGAAAGCTTGCAAGGACTGTTCCAAAAAAAGCAGTGCCTGCGCCGGTTCTTGTGCGGATAACTATTCCGGTAAAGATTGCGGCTGCAAGAAGACCGACAAGAAGGCATAATCGCCTTCTTTTGTTTCAAACACAACCAAGGACACGATCGGTTTTCGGTCGTGTCTTTTCCTTAACCGAACAAAACACGTTGCTCGGCACCGTCCTTTTCCGGGCTGCGTTTATTGCCAAGGAAACGGCCTTTCCGCACGCCTATATTCGTCCGTACTCGGTTCGTTACAAAGGTATAAGATAATGCTTTCTCTCCCCCTTTTGCTTAGGAAAAGCCAATTTTCTGCCTCTGTCGGCAAAGCAAAAAACCCTTTTTCTTTTCCCGATTCATGCAAAAAGGACACGACATCGTGTCCTTTTGTTTTGCTATAATGG
>DCGI01000005.1 GCA_002315475.1 Christensenella sp. UBA1782
AAAACGGGTGCGTCGTTAATACCGTCGCCGACGAAGATAACCTTCCCTTTTTTCCCCAAGAACTTTTCGAGCTCTTCCACTTTTTGATAGGGTAGTAGCTCCGCTTTGACGTCGTCCGCTCCGATTTCTTCCGCCGCTTTTTGGGCTACGGAAAGGCGGTCGCCCGTCAAAAGAACAATCTTTTCGACGCCGGCTTTTCTAAGCATGGAAACGGCATTTTGGGTTTCCTTCTTTAAGCAATCGGCAACCGTAATGTAACCTAAGCACTCGTCATCGGACGCTACGAAAACAACGGTTCCGTATTCTCCGCTCGGAGGGGCGACGCCGTTTTTTTCGAGTAACGTTTTATTGCCGACGTAATACGTTTTTCCGTCGATTTTCCCTTCCATGCCATAGCCGGAAAGCTCTCGAACGTCGCAGATTTTTTCGTCGGAAGTGATACCTTCGCAAGCTTGAACGATGCATTTGGCGATAGGGTGAGAAGAATACTTTTCCAGACTTGCGGCTCGTTGCAGGAGTTCTTCTCGGTTGCCGCTTTCGGCGTGTATTTCGACGACGGAAAAGCGTCCTTCCGTCAAGGTTCCCGTTTTATCGAAAAGGACGGTTTTGACTTTGGAAAGGGTTTCCAATTCCTTCGCACCCTTGACGAGTATACCCGTTTTTGCGCATCCTCCGATACCGCCGAAAAAGGACAGCGGCACCGAAATGACTAAGGCGCAAGGACAGGAAACCACCAAAAATGTGCAGGCTCTTTTTATCCATTCCTGCCATACGTTCCAGTCGTTTATTCCCGTAAAAAGCGGCGGAAGCAATGCAAGAAGTAAAGCCGAAATAACGACGACGGGCGTGTAATACTTTGCGAATTTTGCAATAAAATCTTCGCTTTTTGATTTTTTGTCGGAGGCGTTTTCCACCATTTCCAAGATTTTCGAAACGGTTGTATTTTCAAAATCCGCCGTGGTTTCGATTTGCAGGCATCCGTTTAATACGATACATCCGCTCATGACGGTATCTCCTTGTTTTACGTCGGCGGGAAGGCTTTCTCCCGTCAGAGCCGAGGTGTCGAGGGAGGCGATTCCTTCGGTTACGATACCGTCGAGCGGAATTTTTTCTCCGGCTTTTACAAGAAGGATTTCGCCGATTTCCACTTCTTCGGGTTCTACGACGACCTCTTGATTATCCCGCAAAACCCTCGCTTCTTCGGGTTGTAATTCTAACAAACTTTGGATGGATTTTCGACTTTTTCCGACGGCGATACTCTGAAATAATTCTCCGATTTGATACAGAATCATGACGGCTACCCCTTCGGGATATTCGCCTACGACAAACGCCCCGACGGTGGCGATCAGCATTAAAAGCCGCTCGTCTAATATTTGTCCTGTCAGCATGTGTTTGAAAGCCGAAAGAACAACGTCATATCCGATAACGGCGTAAGGAATTAAAAACAGCAAGAGGTTTGCCCAAAACGGCAACGAAACGAATTTTACGAGAAGATAGAAAGCAAGCCACAAAAAAACGGCTATCCCTGCCCGCCACGTCAGTTTTTTTTGGTTTTTCGTCATGTTATTTGATAAGGAGTTTGCAATCGGGTTCGATTTTTTTACAAATCTTGATTGTTTCCGCAACGATAGCGTCCATTTTGGTTTCGTCTCCGTCCAAAACGATTTTTTGCAGAAGGAAGTTCACTTTAACTTGGGTTACGCCGTCGATTTTGGCGATGCCGTCCTCCATTTTTTGCGCACAATGCGCACAATCCAAGTTTTCGATACGCAATACCTTTTTCATGATAACCTCCGCCGTATTATTGTTCTTCCGAAATATGTTCCAAACCTTCACCGATAATGGTTCGAACGTGATTGTCTGCTAAAAAATAGTAAATCGTTTTGCCCTCCCGACGGTTTGCCACCAAGTTGGCATCTTTTAATACTTTTAATTGGTGGGAGATGGCGGAGGGGCTCATGGAAAGCAGTTCTCCGATGGCGCATACGCATAGCTCTGCCTCAAAAAGGGAATATAGAATTTTCATCCTCGTACTGTCACCGAACAGCTTGAATAAATCGCTTAATTCCATTAAACGTTCGGTTTCCGGTAAACCTTCTCTTACTTTTTGCAGAATTTCGGTATGGTTATGCACGGCGCCTCCTCATTTGAACGGATATTCATTTGAATGTTCCTTCAAATGATACACCGTTTCGGAAAAAATGTCAAGTAAAATTTTTTATTCGGAAGAAGAAACGGGGGCGAAAACCTTTTACCAAAATGTTTTCGCCCCCGTCCCCCCACTTTCGAAAAGAGAGGTGCGGGGAGAACTTCTCCCCGCCGCCCCTCTTTCTTCCTTTTTGCAAAAAATGTTTGCAAAAAGTATCCGTTCTTGTTATAATGCTTTTGACTCTATGAATTTTTTATTTTTTGACATCGAATCGGCGAATTGTTATGAAAACAAGGGGAAACTTTTCAGTTTCGGCTACGTTTTATGCAATGCGCAGGGAGACATTTTGGAACAGGGGGATATAGTCATGAATCCCGAGTCCCGTTTTGATCCGTTCGTCAGAAAAAATATGATAGGGTATCCTTTGGAAGAAATCAAGACCAAACCGACTTTCCCGACCTTTTATCCCGACATTCAAAAGCTTTTTCAAGACACCATAGCTATCGGGTTCGACGTAGAGCGGGACGTGAAATATATTTTGGACGATTGCAGACGTTATCGGCTTTTTCCTTTTTCCATAGAATATTTGGATTTACGGGCGGTTATTCTTGCCGTAACGGGCAGTCAATCGCAAAAACTTTCCGTTGAATACGAAAAAAGAAAGGGCGTAGCTCCCGCCATTCTGCACAGAAGCGACGCCGATGCCCTTTTGACGTACGAATTGGGTTTGGCACTTTGCGCCGAGCAAGGAATTTCCTTGCCCGCTTTCGTTTCCGAGTTTGAAAAACTGTTAGGCAAGAGTGAGGAGTTTACCGTAAACATTCGGAAACCCGTCAAGCCCAAGCCGCCTTTTAAGAGGATTAAAAAACAAGTGAAAAAATAATTTCTCCGTTTTCGTCTTTTCGCGTTACGCGAGCGTTACCGAAATCGAATTCCGCCGAAATATTTTCGGGGAGTTTGACGCGATATTCCGCTTTGTCGCCCTCCGATTTCCAACGGACGGTAATGCCGTCGTAAGTTCCCGAAAGTTCTCGTACGATGCCTTCCCGCTCTAAATACGGTCGCAACAAGACCGCCTCCCGCATGGGTTTGCCTTCGACGGGTGCGATGCCGAGCGCATAGCGAAAAACCCATCCGATGCAAGCACCGAAGGAGTAGTGATTATAGCTGTTCATGGAAGCCGATTGGAAAGGATCTTCCAGTTCTTTGCGGTAGCCGTCCCACCGTTCCCAAACGGTCGTGGCGCCGTTTTCGACGGTATATCCCCACGACGGGAAACGTTTTTCGGTCAGCAATCGGTACGCAAGGTCGCTTCTTCCCATTTCGGTAAGGACGGGCAGAAGATAGCGTGTCCCGATAAAACCGGTAGCAAGAAGGTGATCGTTCTCGGCAAGTTTCCGTTCTAAGTTTTCCCGAATTTCGTCATAAGACGCAAAGCCGAAAGCGGCGGCAAGGACGTAAGCGGTTTGGGTATCGTTGGCGATTTTTCCGTTTTTGAAATACTTATTTTTTAAGGCAACGACGATTTTTTCGGCGAGGTCGGCATATTTTTGTTCCTCTTTGTCGCCGAGTATTTTACACATTTTTGCGACCAAAGCGGTACTGTATGCAAAGTAGGCGGTGGCGATGTAGCCCTTATCGGTTTCTTCGCCTATGCTCAGCCAATCGCCGAATCCTACGGCGGGACGAAGGAGCTTCACGCTTCTTTTTTTGCAAAACGCAATCCAGCGTTTGCAGGCGGAAAGATTGTCTTGCAAAATGCGTTTGTCGCCGTATACGGCATAGTGTTCGTAAGGAATCACGCAGACGGCGTCTCCCCATGCCGGACTGGTACTGAGGATGGCGGGGAAACGCAAGTGGGGCGCAACGTTGATAACGCCGCCGTTTCGCTGTTGTGCGTCGCGAATATCGGTCATGTATTTTTCGTAGAACTCTTTACTGTCGCAGAGGTACATTGCCGTCGGGCAGAAAACCTGTGCGTCCGCCGTCCAACCGAGTCGTTCGTCCCGTTGCGGGCAGTCGGTCGGGACGGATACGAAATTACTTCTCAGTCCCCAAACCACGTTGGAAAAAATTTGATTAAGAAGGGGATTCGAGGAGGTTAGTTTTCCGTTTTCCCGTAAATCGTTATGAATGGCAAGACCGACGATTTGGGTAACCTCCGCACTGCCTTCGAGTACCGTAACTTCTATATATCGGAATCCATGATAGGTAAAGGTCGGTTGAAAAATTTCTTCCCCTTCCCCTTTCAAAACGACGTAGTCGGTACAACGGGCGTTCCGCAGATTTTCGGTATATACTTTACCGTCCTTGCCGAGAATTTCGGCGTAACGGAAGCGGATTTTTGCACCCTTTGTGCCATGCAGAACGGCTCGAATCACGCCGGCGAAATTTTGTTGCGTATCCCATAAATCTTCTCCGATTTTTCGGGCGGGAAGTTCTTCGCAAAGGCGAACGCGCTCGCAACGTTCTTTTTCCAAGCGGAAAGAATAAACGTCGGGCAGGACAACGACCTTTTCGGTGTAGGAAGGTTCTATGCGTAAATCTCTCGTTTCTCCGTACAGGATATCCCCGACAAGCACTTGCCCGAAACAACCTTTCCAAGAAGAATCGGTCACGAGGGTTTCTTCCGTACCGTCCTCGTAGGTCAGGACGAGTTTTGCCCACAGCTTTAACGGATAGCTTCCGTAACGATTTCGAAGCGACCAACAGATTTTTCCCGTATACCATCCGTCGGCAAGATGAACGTCCAATACGTTACGTTCCCGAATTTTGTCGGTCAGGTCGAATTCGCAATAGGGAATACGCTTTTTATAATTCGTCCAACCCGGCGACAAAATATCCCGATCCCATTCTTCTCCGTTTAGATACCCTTTGAAAATGCCGAGAGAAGAAACCGAAAGAACGGCTTTTTTTATTCTTTTCGAAACGGAAAATTCCTTTCGAAAACAGGGACATTGGGTGCCGTGAAGGGCAAATTTAGATACCTTTTTTGTGGGTAATGCTATCCAACTCATTTTTTACTCCTTACAGGGTTCGTTATGACAAAGCGATTTCTTTGATTTCGATAAAATCGCTGTATGCTTCGGGTTGCAGATATTCTTCGTCGTAGTGGAAATAGGTGACGAAGTCTATATTAAGTGCAACACCGCCTTGAATTTTTTCGACGCTGTCGAAATAGCGGAAACAGCCGTTATCCCAGATTTCGATGGTTTCGACGATAGAGGTGTATTTGGCGTTTTTCATAAGGGAAGAACCCGCTCGAACGTTAGCGATGGTCTTTTCCGAAGTTTTGGGGTTTGCGGCGTCCAGTTCCAATTCTATGGTGTAATAGCCTTCTTCCTCGTCATAAAAGATGTTTGCCGACAGTACGGTATCGGTGTCGATGATGAGGTCGGTTTGGTAATAATCGTCCGCTTGCGAAGGGTGAAAAACCGCTTGGGCTTCTTCTTGGGGATAGCCGGAAACGAGGCTTGTCCAATCGGTTTCCGCTTCGAGAATAATCGTTTTTTCTTCGTCGATAGTCAAGGTCGGATGCAAAGCTCTTTCGGCATACGTATACGTCATTTCGGTATTGGTGTACTTGCGCAGGGAGAAATCCGTCGTGACGGGATCCATCATTTTTTTGAGGAAGCCGATGTCGCCCGGTGCGGAGTACTCCGTATAGTAATACTCGTTTCCCGTTTTCAACAGATGACGATAGCCGTAGACGGGCAGGGACATGGTTTCGGTTAAGCTGGTTACGAAATAGGCGCAGCGGTCACAATTTTTGAAAGAAAGGTTTGCGGTATCGTACATATAGCAGGCAAGCTCTATCCATTCTTCGTCGGTTCTTTCTTCGGACAAATCGATTTCTCGATCGAAGGCGTTTGCGTACAGGGGTTTATCGGGAACGAGGGTAACTTGTTTATTGGGAGAAAGGGAATCGCCAAAAGCATAAAAAATCGTTCCGACCAGACAAAGTATCACGAAGATACTGAGGGCGGCGGCAAGTTTTTTCGTATTCAAATATTCCATAAAATAAACCTCGTTGCGGTGAACCTTGTTTTTCGGTACTATTATAGCGAAAAAATGCGATTTCGTCAAGACGGTACTTTGAGGGAGAAGGCACCGGTTGTTCATCGAATTTTTATCGCAGTCGGCTTTTGCCTTGGTGCGAAAAAATTTTTTTCGATGAAGTGCCTCGCCAAAGGAAGGAAATTTTCCCGAAACGAAGGGTTTTTCCAATAAAAAACGTGAGATTCGCATGAAATTTTTTTTATGGATTGACGGTTTGCCGTAAATATGATATTATAATATTTGTATAATTTTATATATACGAGGTTTGGTTTCTATGAAAAAGAAAATTGTGCCGATGCTATTGCTTGTCTTACTGCTTTTATGCGGTCTTTTTGCGTGTGACACTTACAAAGAGTCGCCGATGCCGAGCATTCAGGACGATCCCGACGCCGAAGGCTATTATCAAGGAGAAACCGCCTGTTCCCACGAGTGGAACGAAGGCGTTCATACCGCAGGAAACTGCAAAACGCTCGGGTACACGATAAAACAATGTACGAAATGCGGAGAAACCTCGTCGAAGATATACGATTCTTCTTACGGAGAGCATACTTTCGAACGTCTCCAAAACCCCACCCGTTACGAAGGGAAAAACTGTTCGGAAACGGGATATACCGTTGTGGAAAAATGCAAGTATTGCGGAGAAACCAAAAAAGAATATAACAATATACAGGGAAAGCACAACTACGACGCCGGTGTTTATCATGCGGGGGATTGCAGTACATGCGGGTATACCGTCTATACCTGCAAAATTTGTAAAGACAGTTACGTCGCGTGGGACGCCGAAAAGGGCGACCACGTTTGGGAAACGACCGTTTCTTACGGCAAAGACTGTCAAACGTTGGGGACGGTGACTCGCCGTTGTACGGTGTGCGGCGAAGAAGAAACGGAGCCTTCCGCCACGTACGGTGCTCATTCCTATAAGAAAACCGACGGTAGCACGCATACTTGTACGGTATGCGGAAAGGCGGAGAACCATATTACCCGTTATGCCTGCAGTGCGACGGGACATACGCTTTGTTGCACCGTATGCAGTTATACCGCATCGGAAGAAAGTCACGACCTTGTCGACGGTGCCGTTAAACTTGCCGGCTGTACCGATGACGGGTACCGTTTGCGGAAGTGCAAAATTTGTGCCTACGTTCAAACCGACGTATTAAAGGCGACCGACCACGATTTTTCGGAACAGTGGACGGAGGATATTACCGCGACGTGCCAAACTACGGGACAAAAATCCCGTCACTGTAAAAACTGCGAAGCCGTTCAAGACGTCACCGTTTTGCCGAAACTTCCCCACACCTATCGGTTCGAAATCAAACAAGACGGTTCCAACCTCGTTCAAAAAGCAAGCTGCACGCATTATGCGGAATATGCGCAATACTGTTCGGTCTGCGGAGAAACGGGAAAAGAAACCTTCTTCGACGAAGGGGGGGGACTGACCGACCACGAATATATCTTTACCGCCACCGAAACGACGCATACCGAAGTATGTGCGGTATGTCATGCGGAAATTTTGACCGAGAATCATAAGTTTACCGTTTACGCCGACGACAAAAACTACAAAACCCACCACGTTTCCTGCGAAACGTGCGGCAAGACGAAGCAAGAGGAGCATACCTATCAGCAAGCGGCTTGCCGGTATTGCAAGTCGGGGAACGTTTCCGCCGTTCGGCAATGGGACGTTTCCGAAAACGGCGACGGCAGTATTATGGCGTACGAACTTTACGAAGGGGGACGCTATCGGTTGTTGGTCGCCGGTACGGGCAAGATGCGGGAGTACTCTTTGACGGACTTACCTCCCTATGCTTCGTATAAGAACGAAATCGCCGAAGTTATCGTCGAAAACGTTTCTTCCGTCGGTTCTTATGCTTTCTATCGGTTCGATGCCCTCGAAGAGGTGCGTATCACCTCTCCCGTCCTGTATACCTTCGGCAAATACGCCTTTGCCGACGCCTATAATCTGTCCGTTCTTTCGATAAACGTCCGGAGCATGCCTACGCTGGTGGCGAACAATAATATTTTCCGAAACGTCGGACAAAACGTCGGCGTAGCCGTCTCTTTGACGACGGATAGAGTCCCCGACTATTTCTTCTATCCCGCTTCCGCATCCGAACGCCCCTCTTTGCGTTCTTTGACGATTTCTCCCACCGTTCTTTCGGTCGGCGCATACGCCTTCTGCGGGCAAACGGAGATGACGGGCAATTTGGCTTTGGACGATGCGACGGAAATACGTCCCTATGCTTTTTATCAAAACGAATCCCTTACGGGTATTGCCGTCGGTACCGCCGTTCGGTCGGTAGGGGAGTACGCTTTTTACGGTTGCAAAAAGGCCTCTTTCCTCGTGGGAGGGACTTTGACCGAAGTGGGTAAATACGCCTTCTGCGGATGTGACGGGTTATTAACGGTGCGTTTGGACGTTACCCTGTTGCCCGAGCACGTTTTCGAAGGTACTTCGGTATTGTCCGTTTCTTTAACAAACCGCTTGACGGAAATCGCCGCTTACGCCTTTGCCGAAACCCCCCTTCGGGAAATCGGAAGCGACTTTACCGGTTCTTCCTTATCGGCAATCGGCGAAAAAGCTTTTTACGGATGCGACATAGCGTACTTCCCGTCTTTGGAAAAACTGACGACCGTCGGCAAGAGTGCGTTTGAAAACTGTGCCCGTTTGACGGATTTCCTTTCCGATGCGTTGACGACCATCGGAGACGCCGCCTTTAAGAATTGTTCTTCTTTGCGGAACGTTTCGGGCAAAACGCTGACCGTTATTCCGTCGGAAGCTTTCCGTTTTTGCACGTCCCTGTACGGTATCGAGCTTGCCGAAGGATTGACGGAAATTCAAGAATACGCCTTCGAACAGACGAGTTTGGTGCGGATTACTTTACCGAGCACTCTCGTGACTATCGGGGAAAAGGCTTTTTATCGTTGCGTACGTTTGGCGGAAATCGAAAACAACGGAGCGTTGACGCTTGCGGCGGGCACCAATCGGTACGGCTGCGTCGCCACCAACGCCATCCGTATTTATACGGCGAAGGACGGAAGCTCGGCAATTCGGCAAGAAGACGGACAGTACATTTTACGTCTGAACGACAAGGACGTCCTTTTGGGGTACGACGGAGAACTTTCCGTTCTTACCATAACCACCGACAAAATCGCTCCGTATGCGTTCTATCAAAATCAAAACCTCGAAGCGGTGACTTTGAAGGGGACGGAAGAAATCGGGAAATACGCCTTCTACGGCTGTAGACTGGCTTCGGTTTCTTTTGATAACGTGAAAACGGTGGCGGATTATGCGTTTGCCTCCTGTTGCTTTTTTGAAACGGAGGGAATAGAAAGCGTGCTTTCGTCGGCACCGACCGCGTTTGCCGATACAATCATCAAGGCGAAACCCGAAACACACGTTTACGGAGTCGATAATCTTACCGTAACGTTGACCGAAACCCTTTCCGGAACCTTCCGAGCCGACGTGAGCGGTTCGGGAGCGTGCATGGATTTCGATGCGGAAGACGAAGTTCCTTGGGCGGAGTATCGAGACGAGATTACCGAAGTGGCGTTTGAGGAAACCGTCACTTCGATAGGTGCTTACGCTTTCTACGGTTGTACCGCACTGAACGCCTTGACTTTTAGCGGAACGAGCATCGGCGAATACGCTTTTTATCGTAGCGGATTGACTTCCGTCGATGTCGACTGTACCGGCATCGGTGCCTACGCCTTTGCCGAGTGTTACGATTTGCAAACCCTCGTTTTGGAGGAGAACCTTGTGGAAATCGGTGCTTACGCCTTTGCCGACGCGATAAACCTTTCTTCGGTCGTTTATCGGGCGAAAAACTGTACCTCGTTTGACACCACTTGTTTGGTGGGTTGCGGAAGGGTACGGGCGACCGACTATCTCGTAGACGAAACGGTTTCCGTTCTTCCCGACGGATTCCTCTGTCCGCATACGAGCCGCTCCGAAGCCCCCGCCGTTTCGACGGTTACGGTGAAAAACGGGGTGAAAACCATCGGGAGCAAAGCTCTCGCAAACGCCTCCGTTCTTCGTTTGACTTTGCCCGCCAGCGTAGAAACGATTGCGGAAGACGCCCTTGCGTATGCTTCCGTAGAAGAACTTACCACGCCTTTTGTCGGCGGATACACGTTACCCGCTTGTTTGCAAAAGTTGACCGTTACCGACCAAACCGTTTTGAAAAATATTACTTTGCGAGACACCGCGTTACAAACGTTGGTTTTGCCGAGCAATTTGCACACTATCGGGGGCGAGGTCTTTAAGAATTGTACCTTGCTTTCGTCGATTTCGGTTTGCGACGGGACGGAAGGTTTCCCCGCTTCTTTGAAAGCGATAGGCGTTTCCGCTTTTGAAGGTTGTTCTTCTTTGCAAGACGTCACGTTCTCGGACGGAACGGGTACACTCAATTTGGGAGAAAAAGCTTTTGCCCACTGTTCGACGTTAAAGACGGTCAATCTCGGCACCTATCAAGCCACCCTTGCGGCAAGCACGTTTGCCGGAAGTTATCCCGTTTTACAGGGCGGAAATCTCAAAACGGATACCCAAATTTTTGAAGGAAAACAAGGTACCGCCGTTTTCTCCGCCAATACGTTGGTGACGTATATCGGTACCGCCGCTTGTTACGAAGTCCCCGCCGTCGTTGACGGAAAACAGATAAAAATCATCGGTAAGGGTGCTTTCGCCGAGCATGAACATATCGAAATCGTGCGGCTCTCCGTCCATATCGAAGTGATAGAAGAGGAAGCTTTTGCGGGGTGTGACGCGTTGAAAACCCTTTCGGGGCAGACATCCTCGATGACGACCATCGGAAAAAAAGCCTTCTACGGCTGTACCCGTTTGACGAATATTACGTTGCCCGATTCGGTGGGTTCTATCGGCGTCGCCGCTTTCCGAAATTGCGTAAACCTTTCTTCCTTCGTTCTGCCCTCGTCGGTTACGACGCTGGGAGAAGAAGTCTTTGCTTCCTGTAAGAATCTTTCCGCCTTCTCTTTTAACGGTTGTTCGATAGATACCGTTCCCGCCGAAATGTTCTCCGAGTGCGTTAAATTGCTCTCGCTCGACCTACCCGCTTCCGTCCTGACGATTGCGGACGGTGCGTTCGAGCGGTGTACCTTGTTGGAGCGTGTTACCATCCCCGCTTCGAAAAAGGATCAAACGATCGGCAACAAAGTTTTTGCCAACTGTCGGTCTTTGGAAGAAGTGATTTTACCCGATTCGGTGGCAAGCGTAGGGAGCGACGTTTTCGTCGGATGCGGTTCACTGACGCGTTTGACGTTCGGTAAAAAGGCAAGTATCCTCGAAAAAGGCATCCTTGCCGGCTGTACCTCGTTGACGGAATTGACTTTACCGTCTTTGCATCAACAATTTTCCGAAATCAAAGACGAATTGACGAAAGACGGTAATCCCGTTTCTCGTACCTATACGTATTATTATCCGCTCGGTTATCTGTTCTCAACCTCTCCGAATTACGGGACGAAGACGGAACAGTTCATTCTTGCCCGCTATACCGACGTCGGTTCTTCGGCGCAGGTAGAACAGTATGAAAGCGTAACGTATTACGTTCCTTCTTCCCTTACCAAAGTCGTGGTAAACGGCGGAGACGTTCTGTACGGTGCCTTCTATAACTGTACTTCGTTGCAAGAGGTAGACATTTCGGCGACGGGGAACAAATTGGGTTCGAAAGCGTTTTACGGTTGTAAATCCCTTTCCACCGTTTTATTGCCCGAAGGTATCACGGAAATCGGTGCTTATGCCTTCCGTTTCTGTACCGCACTGAACGATTTTCTCTTGCCGGAAACCTGTACGGTCGTGGATAAAACCGCCTTCCAAAATACGGCGTTCTCGTCGCAAAACAAGAATTGGCGTTACTATACCCTTTCGGAAGGAACCGCGTTCTCGTCGTTAAAAACCTATTATTATCCCACCTATACGAAAGCGGACGTAGCCGAAGGGGATATCGTTTACGCTAAGAAGTATTACGTGACGAGCGGCAGTTATTCTCCCGTAGCCTATAAGACTTTGCACGAAGGTTTGACCTATTATACGGTGTCGAAAGCGACGTACGTCAAGAATTTGAACGCCGAGTCCTTCCAAAAATCCATTTATTATACTTTGCAAGACGCTACGTTTGAAGTAACGTATAACCGAGACTTGACCTCGTCGACGTATCCGTACTTCGTCGATAAGGCGGGCGACGGAACGTATACGCCTACGACGGATACCGTTTATCAATCGGGTACGACCTATTACGTCTTGACGAAAGGTTCTTTCGTGCGTGCCGCATCGTATACGAGCGGAACGTACTATTACGCCTGTACCTTTACCGAAAGTGCCGAGCAAAAGGGCGCGGCGACGGCAGGCACGCAGTACTACGTAGCCGATTACGTCCTTACCTTCGATACCTTTGCCGACGACAAAGCGTATTTCGTGCAGGAAATGAAGGAAGTCCGTCTGACCGAATCGACCTTCGTGGCGCAGACGTATTACGAATGGACGGACGGCAAGGTTCTCTATCTCTCCATTCGTACCGCATCGGACGAAATCATCTATTACGCCATAGATTCCCGCACCGACGAAACGGGCAGAATCGACGTGCGTGACGGTACGGTTTACCTCGCCAACAGCGTTTTCGCCAATACGAAAATCACCTATCTCAGTTTGCCGGCTTCTTTGAAAAAAGTGGGTGCGGGCGTACTGACGGGGAATAATTCTTTGGTACAGTTATCCACGCCGTTCGTCGGTTCGACACAAGGGAGTAACCAGTATTTGGCGTACTTCTTCGGCGGAGCTTCCGTCAGCGATAACGCCACCTTCCTGCCCGAGAGCTTCGTATCTTTGATTTTGACGGGTTCGGGAACGGTCGCTAAACAACTTTGCGAGAACAGTACCTTCTTGGAAACCGTCGTCCTCCGTGACGGCTATACCGTCATAAGCGACTCCGCATTCAGCGGTTGTACCGCTTTGACCTCGATTACTCTGTCGAAGAATCTGACGAATATCGGTACGGCGGCGTTCCAAAACACCGGACTTCTTTCCATCGAGATACCCGAAAGCGTCACCGTTATCAAAAGAGGCATTTTGAGCGGTTGTGAAAGCTTAAAACTACTCGTTACGCCGTTCGTCGGCTACTCCATGAGCGAGTCCACCTTTGTCGGACACATGTTCGGTGCGGCGTCGTTGAGCGGCAGTGCGTCGGTTATTCCGAAATCGCTGTCCTGTATCGTGTTGACGGGCAAAAACGACAATATCCCCCTGAGTTCGTTTACCGGCTGTTCCAACGTGACGACCGTCGTACTGAATAACAATATCGTGCAGGTCTACGAAGACTTCAAAAACACCTCTTTGGAGTCCGTCATTGTCTGCGGCGTGTCTTCGGCGGAATGGAATATAAACGGTATTACCGAAAACGAAAAACCCGATGACGCCAAAAAGCATTTCGTCTACTTTAACGAAGACTCTCTGTCGCTGTCCACCTTGCAAGAATTGCAAAACGACATCGTCATCGAGTCTTCGGGAAGCGAAAAAATCACCTTCCTCTCGGCGGAATACTCCTCCTCGGACGACACCGTCGTCTCCGTCGTCGACGGCAAGACGAATATCGTCGGTACGGGTAAATGCGTTATTACGGCAAAAGTAACCGTTTCCGATTATCGGGGCGAAACGATTTTCTTCTATATTTCCTACGACGTGGAAATCACCGAAAATCGATAAAGTTTTTTGCGATAAGAACCAAAGCGGCTTTCTCTTGCACGGGAAAGCCGCTTTTTATATATATAAGGATAGGTTTCTTCGAGCGGGAGAGCCTTTTTGCGAGAGGAAATTCTAAAAGTACTGAAAAATAATTGACAAAGAAAATACTCTTCTTTATAATTACGATTGTGTTTAGTAAAAATAAACTTTTGCCTTACAATGCCTTAACCCGAGAGGGAAGTACGCCAACGTAATAACGAAGGAGAAAAAATGAAAATAGGAACGAAAATCAAACAGTTGCGACTGATGAATCACCTGACGCAAGAGGAGCTCGGCGATAGGTGTGAGTTGACGAAAGGTTTTATTAGCCAGTTGGAAAACGATTTGACCACGCCGTCCATCGACACCCTTCGAGACATCGTGGTGGTACTGGGTTCCAATCTCGGAGAGTTTTTCGACGAAAGCAAGGAAGAACCCGTTATTTTCAAGAAGGAAGACTATTTCGAGAAAGAAACGGATACCAGCAAAATCACTTGGCTCGTGCCTTCGGCGCAGAAGAACGCCATGGAACCGATTTTGATGAAGTTGAATCCGCATACGGCGGGCGAGCAGGATATGCCGCACGAAGGGGAGGAATTCGGCTTCGTTTTATCGGGTAAAATCAGACTGGAGCTCGGCAAAAAGAAATTTACCGTACGCAAAGGAGAAACTTTCTACTTTAAGGCGGATAAAAAGCATTATATTATCAATGACAGCGATAAAGAAGCGACTTTGCTTTGGATTTCCTGCCCCCCCAACTTTTAGACCATTTTTTAGAGAGGTTTACCTATGAAAAAAGTTTTCAAGGCATTTTTTGAAAAGTTCCGTCGCGAAAAAGCGGAACGACCGTTAAGCGAAACAGCGAATACGCAACCGTCCGTCGAAATACATCCTCTTAAAAAGTCGGAGAGGATTATCGAAGTACAGGGTTTAACCAAAGTCTTTGACGGCGTCACCGTCATCGACAACATGAACCTTGCCATTAAGAAAGGGGAGTTCGTTACCTTGCTCGGACCTTCGGGTTGCGGAAAAACCACCTTGCTTCGTATTATTGCGGGATTTGAAACACCGACCGAAGGGCAAGTCTTTTTGGAGAACGTCAACGTTACCGACGTGCCGCCCTATCGCCGTCCCGTCAATACCGTTTTTCAACGCTACGCTTTGTTCCCGCATTTGAACGTCTTTAAGAACATAGCCTACGGCTTAAAAATCAAAAAGATCGATAAAAAAGTGATTGCCGAAAAAGTCAACGCCGCCTTAAAAATGGTGGATTTGGAAGGCTACGGACATCGGGACGTTTCTTCTTTGTCGGGCGGACAACAACAGCGTGTGGCGATTGCACGGGCGTTGGTTTGCGAACCGAAGGTTTTGCTTTTGGACGAACCGCTCGGCGCTCTCGACTTAAAGATGAGAAAAGATATGCAGGAAGAATTGATGGCGATGCACAAGAGACTGGGCATCACCTTCTTATACGTTACGCACGACCAAGAAGAAGCTCTGACGATGAGCGATACCGTCGTCGTCATCAACGACGGCGTCATTCAACAAATCGGTACGCCGAAAAAAATCTACGACGAACCGGCAAACGCATTTGTCGCCGACTTTATCGGAGAAAGTAACATTATCAGCGGCGTCATGTTAAAAGACTTCTGCGTACGCTTTTTGGGGCAGGACTTCGAGTGCGTGGATAAAGGTTTTGCCAAGAACGAAAAAGTCGACCTCGTTATTCGTCCCGAAGACATAAAAGTCTATCCCGAAGGGGACGAGAAAGGACAGCTCGTCGGCAAAGTGCTTTCTTCCATTTTCAAGGGTACGTTCTACCAAATGGAAATCTTAGCCAACGAATATCAGTTCACCGTACAGTCCACGAAAGAAAGCAAAGAAGGAGATACCGTTTCCATCGGCGTCAAGCCGGACGGCATCCATATCATGAAAAAGCTTCGCAGTACCAACACGTTCTACGGTAAAGTAACCGGAGAGGATACGGTAGAGTTCTGCGGAACGGAATTTACGTTTAACAACGTCGACGGTATCGAGGCGGGAACCGACGTGGAAATTTCGGTAGACTTCGACGCCGTCAGTCTGAACGACGACGAAACGGACGGCGATTTGGGCGGTAACGTTTCGCAAACGCTTTACAAAGGGAAGTATTATCAAGTGCAAGTCTATACGGATACCGACGAAGACTTCTTCACCGATACGGTGGACGATTGGGACATAAACGACCGTATCGGCATCAAAATCGACCATAGCAAGATTGTTGTAAAGAGGCTTGAAAATGAAGAGTAAAAAGAAATTGCGCCTAAGCAAAGGGACGATGGCGTTTCCGTACTTTGCCGTCAGCGTTCTGTTCGTTATCGTTCCGCTTGTTTTGATTTTAGTTTACGCCTTTACCGACGCAAGCGGAAACTTTACATTCGAGAATTTCGCCCGTTTGGGAGCGGCTTCTTCGTGGAAGAGTATCATTCGGAGCTTTTTGATAGCTTTCTTTACCACCGTCATTTGTCTGTTGCTTTCCTATCCGACGGCATTGGCTCTGACGAAAATCAAGGCGAGTAAAAGGATGATTATTTTGATGATTTTCATTATGCCGATGTGGATAAATTCCCTTCTGCGTATCTATGCGGTTCAGCTTTTTTACGCCGACACGTTGGGCATGGAAAAAGGCTTCGTACTGACCTTAATCGGTATGGTCTACGACTTCTTTCCTTTCATGCTGCTGCCCATATACACCATTCTTGCCGATATGGATAAAATGGTTCTGGAAGCGTCCGCCGATCTCGGTGCCAAACCTGCGGAAACCTTTTTCAAGGTTCGCTTGCCTCTTTCCATGCCCGGTATCGTCAGCGGTGCGCTGATGGTATTCATGCCGGCGATGTCCTCTTTCGCCGTCAGCGATATTTTGGGATACGACGGCGGCAGTGCCACGTTCTTGGACGGAAAACTGTTCGGAAACGTCATTTACTATTACTTTGAACGGGGAAACTACAACAGCGGTAGTGCGCTTGCGTTATTGTTACTCGTTTTGATTCTTTTCTCCACGTTCCTCAGTAACGTGTTGACGAAAGGAAAGACCGCTCGAAAAGGAGGTACGATCGCATGAGTAAACAAAAGAAAACGTTGCTTCTCAGTATTGTGTTCCTTGTGATCATGATTATACTGACGTATTTGCCGGTAGCCATTTTGACGGTATATTCTTTTACCGAGTCCAAAACCATCGGGGTATGGAACGGGTTTAGTTTTGAACTGTACAAAGAACTTTTTACCGACGACGAAATATTGACCGCCCTCAAAAACACGTTGATTATCGGTCTTTCGGCATCGGCTCTCGCCGTTGTTTTGGGGACGCTCGCCGCTATCGGCATCCATTCGATGAAAAAAGCTCCTCGTATGGTGATGGAAAGCATCAATCAAATCACCATGGTCAACGCCGATATCGTCACCGCCATCGGGTTTATGTTGTTGTTTTTGTTCGTCATCTTCATCCCGAACGATTACGCCTCCTTAATCATTGCCCATACCGTCATTTGTACGCCCTACGTGATTATGAGCGTTCTGCCTCGTTTGAGCCAATTAAACCCCAACGTTTACGAGGCGGGGTTGGACTTGGGAGCGACGCCGGTTCGAGCGCTGTTTTCCATTATTCTGCCCCAACTGATTCCCGCTGTCATTGCGGGCTTTGCGTTGGCGTTCACCATCAGTTTGGACGACTTCACCATATCGACCTTCGTCAGCAGCAGCGTGGAAACCATTCCGCGGTTTCTCTATAACAAATTAAAAGTGAAAGGGGTTATGCCCGTTCTTCGTGCGTTATCGGTCTTCATTATGGCGGCGGTTTTCGTGGTACTGATCGTGATAAACTTTTTCTCCATGCGTACCGAACGGAAAAAACAACAAATCGAAAAGAATTTAGGAGGTGCAAAATGAAAAAGAAGATAGTACCTTTCTTGTTGAGCGTGGTTTTGGTTCTTTCCTGTTTTTGCGGACTTTGTACCCTTTCCGCTTGTTCGGGAGAACGTGCAATAACGCTTAGAATCGCCAATCAAGGCGAATATATGCCCGAAGAAGTTTATCTCGGCTTTGTCGATTGGTATTATGAAAAAACGGGCAAAGAAGTCATCGTCGAATACAAAGAATTCGATACCTGCGAAAACCTGTACACTTGGATTGCTCGCAAGCACGAAGACTACGACCTCATCTGCCCGTCCGATTATATGTTGCAAAGAATGCGCTCCGAAGGACTTTTGCAACGGTTGGACGAAGAAACGTTGCAAGCGGTCAACAACGCCGTCAATCCCGCCATTATCGACATGGCGAAGGATTCTTACGATCCCGAGTTTGCGTACAGTTGCCCCTATCTGTGGGGGACGCTCGGCATTATGTTTAATACCAACAGCGACGGCGAAGCGGGTTTGCAAAACGAAGAAACGACTTTCGGCACGTGGGACGTCATGTGGGACGGTACCTACCGTAACAAAATTTTCATGAAAGACAGCGTGCGGGACGCCTATTCGGTAGCCATGATTTACGCCATGCGGAACGAACTTCGTGCCGCCATGGGGGAAGAACGGAACTACGATTCCGAAGCCTATCAAGCCATTCTGCACGATATTTTCGATTCTTCTTCGGAGGAAAAAGTTGCCCTTGCCAAAGCGAGTTTGCTCGCCCAAAAACCCAACGTATACGACTACGAAGTGGATTCGGCAAAGGACGTCCTTTTACGGGACAGCGAAGGGGAGCACGGCTACTTCGGTCTGTTTTGGAGTTGTGACGCCGGTTATATTATGACGGGCGACGACGAAGAAGACACCAACAAAAACCTCTATTATACCGTCCCTTACGAAGGCGGTAACGTATGGGTGGATAGCTTTGCCATTCCCGTTTATTCGCAAAACAGCGAGGCGGCGAACTGGTTTATTCGTTACCTTTGCGAAGGCGAATGTGCCTACGACGAGGAGTCCGAAGAGTTGACGTCGGTAGGGTACGCCTGCATGGACTACGCCGGTACGACCACCGCCATGATCGCCTGTGCCGACCAATACAAAGCCGATCTTGAAGAAGACGAAGACGGATTCTTCGAGGGGACATACGAAGGGTTTAAGGAAATGTACATGGATATGCTCTTTCCTTCCGAAGAAACACTAAAACGGTGTGCCATTATGAAGGATTTGGGAACCTATAACTACGATTTAGACGAAATGTGGATAGACGTCCTACTGGGATGATGGGAGAAAAAGATGATAGGAATCGTGATTGCGATGGAAACCGAACTTCGTCCGTATTTGGACGGAACGGAAACCTGTACCCGTATCGGCGGAAAATTGTTTTATACGCTGCGAGTGGGCAACAAAAAGGCGGTTATCGTGTATAGCGGAATCGGCAAAGTCAACGCCGCTTACGCCACGACTTTGCTTTGCGAACACTTCGCACCCGATTTGATCATCAGTACGGGTGTCAGCGGCGGTTTGGGACGAAGTAAGATTTTGGAAGCGGTGGTTGCCACCGCTACGGTACAACACGATGCGGACACTTCGCCGCTTGGCGATCCCGTCGGTTTGGTCAGTACCGTCAATAAAATATATTTCGAAACCGACACGAAGACGACCGACCTTTTCTGCTCGGTATTGGGGGCAAAAAAAGGCGTCATAGCGTGCGGCGACCAATTTATCGCCGACGCCGAAAAATCCAAAAGAATCGTCGATTTGTTCGGTGCCATAGCCTGCGACATGGAGAGCGGTGCCATCGGGCAAATCGCATACCTCATGGGTACCCCTTATGCGGTGGTGCGTTGCATCTCGGACGGAGCCGACGAAAATGCCGACATCAGCTTCGAAACCCTCTGCACAAAGGCTTCCGTCTTGTTACACGATGCCGTAGAAAAAGCAGTCAGACAGTTGTAGAAAATTATGTATGAATTAGTTATTACCACCGCTTTCGGCGTGGAAAGCGTGACGAAAAGAGAACTGCGCCGTATGGGCGTGGAAGATCCGAAGGCAATCGAGGGGAGTATCCTCGTCAACGGAACCGATCGGGATATTGCTCGGTTCAATATGGGACTGCGTACGGGGGAGCGGGTTTATATCAAACTCGCTTCCTTTTATGCCGATACCTTCGATATGCTTTTTGACGGTACCAAAGAGATCGCGTGGGAAGAATATTTGACTGCCGACGCCAAAATCGTCGTGAACGGAAAATCGAAAAAAAGCACCTTGTACGCCCTTTCTTCCTGTCAAAGCATCATCAAAAAAGCCATTCTCGTTCGGCTCATGCAAAAGCGCAGGCAGCACACCTTTGAGGAGTCGGGTGCGACGTATACGGTGGAATTTACCATCAACGATAATCAAGTCACCCTTTTACTGGACACGTCGGGTAAAGGGTTACATAAACGGGGGTATCGGGATTTGGTTGCACCGGCACAGATGAAAGAAACGTTGGCGAGCGCCATCGTGTCCCTTTCCGATATGCGGTGGGAGCGTCCCTTTATCGATCCTTTTTGCGGTTGCGGAACCTTCGTCATCGAAGCGGCTCTGTCCGCCTTATGTATAGCACCGGGAAAGAATCGGGATTTTGACTTTTTGCACTGGAGCTTCTTCCCGAAAAAAGAATATCGGGAGGCTTTGCAAGAGGCACTCGACCAAGAGAAACTTGACCGAGAAATCCATTTTTGCGGATACGATATTGATCCCGAAGTGATAAAACTTGCTTTGCACCACGCCAAGAATGCGGGGATTGAGGACAAAGTGCATTTTCAGGTACGGGACGTAAGAGAGCTTTCCAGCCGTTTTTCGGAGGGGGTACTTTGTTGCGATCCGCCGTACGGAAAACGATTGGGGGATACCAAAGGCGCCAAAGAACTGACAAAGATTCTCGGAGAGCGTTATCGGGCGTTGGGGCAGGGTTGGTCGTGTTACGTGGTTTCCGCCGTGCCCGACTTCGAACGCCACTTCGGAAAGACCGCCGCAAAGAACCGAAAGTTTTTTAACGCCAACGAACTGTGCCGACTGTATTGTTATCCGGTCGATCGCAGAAAAGAAAAAAAGGAGTCGAATGAAACCGATTATTAAACCGTTTCGAGGGAAAATAGGCGTCGCCGTCAGCGGGGGCATGGACAGTATGTGCCTGCTCGACGTCATGCGCAAGACACAGAAAAATATCGTGGTCATCAACATCGAGCACGGTATTCGAGGGGAAGAATCGGTGTCGGACAGTCTGTTCGTTTCTTCCTATTGTAAGCTTATCGGCGTGCCTTGTCTGCAGTATTCGGTAGACACCCTGAACCAACTGCAACCGGGAGAAAGCGTAGAGTTGACGGCGCGTCGTCTTCGATACGAAGTCTTTGATCGCCTTTTGGCGGAAAAGACGGTAGACGCCGTAGCCCTTGCGCACCATGCGGAAGACAATGCGGAAACCATTTTAATGCGTATCTTTCGCGGGACGGGCGTACGGGGTTTGATCGGCATGGGAGAACGTTACGGCTATATTCGCCCCCTTCTCGGCGTACCGCATAAAGAAATCGAAAAGTACGTGGAGGAGCATGGTATTCCTTTCGTTACCGACAGTACCAATTTGACCGACGACTGTACGAGAAACTATATTCGCCACGAAATCATGCCGAGAATCAAAGTCCTTTATCCCAACGTAATCGACGCCTTCGTGCGACTGTCCGAGAACGCCAAAGAAACCGATTCTTATTTGCTTTCCTGTGCGCCCGATTCTCGCAAAACATCGTACGGGTATATCATAAAAGATTGTTTTGAGTATCCTAAAATCATTCAAAAGTATGCCGTACGGAAGTTTTTTGAATCAATCGGTATCTTTCAGGACATTGAAAAAACGCATTATGACAGCGTTATCGAGCTTGGCAAAAAAACCAATAATACCATTACGGGTTTCCCGTTCGGGTATCGTGTTTTGAAGATGAACGCCGATTTGTGCATTTCGTCGCAACACTTCTATCCCTACGAAAAGAAATACGAAGAAAACGGTACCTACGAATATGCCGGTTATTCGTATCGCTTCGAGAGAGGGGATGGTTTGGTGAAGGGTTGCACATTGAACCCCGACGCCGTTCCCGCAGGGTGCGTAGTGCGTACGCGATTGGACGGCGACACCTTCCGACGGGTACACGGAAAAAATAAATTACTGAGCGACTTTTTGAACGAGAAGAAACTGAATGCCTTTCAGAAAGAAAAGATTTTAGTGCTTGCGCAGGGGAGTACCGTCTACGCCGTACTCGGTATCGAAACGGCGGAATCGGTCAAGGTAGCCGAAAACGGCGTATTTTTAATCGTCAAGAAGGAGGAGATATGTCCTTAAGCATACCGTCCTTTCTGACCGAATTTGCCGCCCTTTTTCCCGTTCCTCTTTATTTGGTGGGAGGCTACGTTCGGGACGGGGTGCGAGGGATTGTTTCGGATGACTACGATATAGCATCCTCGTTGCCTTGCGAAGAAGTGGAAAAACTGGCAAAAGGGAAATATCGCATATCCACCATCAAGCGGGATACGGGGACGGTCGGCATTTCGGTAGACGGGCACGAGTTACAGTATACTTCCTTTCGAAAGGATATTTATACGACGGGACACACCCCCGCACAAACCCAACCGGCAAGTATCGAAGAGGATGCCCGCCGTCGCGATTTCAAAGCCAACGCCGTCTACTATAACCTGCGGGAGAACGTTTTTTTCGATCCGCTCGGCGGGTTGCAAGATATAGAACGCCGAGTTTTGTCTGCCACCCGCCCACCCGAGGAGGTTTTTTCGGAGGACGGACTTCGGTTGTTGCGTCTGGCAAGGATCGCCGCCGAGACGGGTTTTTCCGTCGAGGAAGGCACCTTACTCGGTGCCAAGCATAACGCCTTCCGTATTCGAGAAATCGCTCCCGAGCGGATTCGTGTGGAATTGGAAAAGATTTTACATGCCGATAAGCCTTCCGGCATTTTCGGTGCTCCTTCGCGCGGATTGCGATTGTTGGAACAAATCGGCGTATTGGAGATTCTTCTCCCCGAATTGACGCTCGGCATCGGTATGAAGCAGCGGAGCGATTTTCATCGGTTCGACGTCTTCGGACACATTCTGTCGGTGATAGATTATGCCGACCCTTCCGTCCGTACCGCCGCCCTTTTTCACGACATCGCCAAACCCTACTGTCAAAAGAATTTCGGTTCTTACCACATGCACGAAGTATACGGAGAACAGTTGACGGAAGATATTATGAACCGTTTACGGTACTCAAAAGCGGAAATAAAGATTACCAAACGCCTTGTTAAGTGGCACATGCTTGACCTACGAGGGGATATGCGTGAAAATAAAATCCGAAAATTCGTGCAAGAAAACGCCGACATTTTGGAATTACTTTGTCTGTTAAAAGAGGCCGATATGTACGGCTGCGGTATCGTTACGTCGGGAGCTTGTTCGGCTGCGGAACGCCTAAGAACCACCTATAAAAGGATGAAGGCGGAGGGTGTGCCTTTTTCCAAAGCGGAACTTCTCGTCAAAGGGGAGGATTTACCCCCGCCCGAGATTTTGCCGTATAACGAACGGGAGAGTGCGTTAAAAAATTTACTCATAGCCTGTTCGGAAGTAAATACCCCCTTGACAACGAGAGAAAAACAATTACAATATTTATATCGTTATTCTAAAAAGAGGTAAACATATTATGGATTGGCACATTGATGACTACCAACAGGAATTTATCCGTATTTATACGGAGAACGTCAAACGAGAAGGCTCGGAAAAGCTTTTGGATTGGTTGAAAAACAAATCGGATTTCTTCACTGCACCGGCTTCTTCCCGCTTCCACTCGAATTTTCAAGGCGGACTTTGCGAACACTCGGTCAAGGCGTATTTTCGGTTTTTGCAGAATTTGGACACCGAGTACGAAGGCGAATGGGAGAACGTTATTTCCCCCGAAAGCGTGGCGATTATTGCCTTGCTTCACGACTTGTGTAAAGTCAATACCTACAAAATAGATTATCGAAACGTCAAAGTCAACGGGGCGTGGGAACAGAAGAGCTATTATTCCACCGAGGACGATCTTCCCTACGGGCATGGGGAAAAATCGGTTTATATGATAAGCGGGTTCATGCGTTTGACGCGGGAAGAAGCGATGGCGATTAACTGGCACATGGGCGCTTATGACCAGCGTGTCTTGGGCGGCAGTTACGCCCTCGGTGACGCCTATAACAAGTTTCCCAACGCTCTGCTTTTTCACATTGCGGATATGCAGACCACGTATTTAGACGAAGTTACCGAAAAATAGGAG
Source organism: Christensenella sp. UBA1782 (assembly GCA_002315475.1). Taxonomy (GTDB): domain Bacteria; phylum Bacillota; class Clostridia; order Christensenellales; family DTU072; genus CAG-1782. The sequence continues at coordinate 24,198 of DCGI01000005.1, forward strand.
AATCAAAATGAAAGCTTTACAATGTACGGACACCTTTACTTTAACCAACGGCGTACAAGTCCCCTGCATCGGCTACGGCACTTGGCAAACACCGAACGACGGCACCACCGCACAAGGGGTTATGGATGCCGTTCGGCTCGGCTATCGCCATATCGACACCGCTTGGGTGTACGGGAATGAAGAAGACGTCGGTGTCGGTATTGCGAAATGCGGCGTCAAGCGGGAAGAACTTTTCGTGACGTCTAAACATTGGGTAACCGAACGCGGTTATGAAAAAACCATTCGTGCCATCGATACGTCGTTACAAAATCTCAAAACCGATTATATGGACTTGTATTTGATTCATTGGCCTTGCGTGCAGAAGATTTCCGAAAACTGGGAAGAAATCAACGCCGACACGTGGCGCGGATTCGAGAGAGCGTATAAGGACGGAAAAATTCGTGCCATCGGCGTCAGTAATTTTCAGGAAAAGCATATCGATTCTTTGTGGGCGCATGCCGAAATCAAACCGATGGTCAACCAACTGGAATTTCATCCCGGCTATACGCAAATCGAAAACGTGCGTGCCATGCAGGAGAGAGGTTTGCTCGTCGAGGCGTGGAGTCCGCTCGGGAGCGGTGCCGTTTTGAAGGATGCCCGCCTTGTCGAGATTGCACAAAAGTACAACAAGAGCGTTGCGCAAATCTGCGTTCGTTTTGCTTTGCAAAACGGTATTTTGCCTTTGTTGAAATCGGTGAAGCCCGAACATATCAAGAACAATGCCGACGTGTTCGATTTCGTTCTTGCCGAAGAAGATATGCAAAAACTCTTTGCCGTCGAAGGTTTGGGTTTTTCCACCTATTTGCCCGAAGACGCCCCTGCCGACGCCCTTTGTGAATAAGATGAAAAACATTCGAGAAACCGAACCTTTTGCGTACGGATTTTTGCATTGTAAAAGCAAAAGCGTTGAAAAGAGGATGGCTTGCAGCATTTTGAACTATGCGCAAGTCGTACCCGTCACCGTCCGCGCCGAAGATTGGTTTGCGGGAAATACCTGTAACGCCGAAAATTACGATATTCGGTTTCGCTCAAACGGTGCGATGGATTATCGCATGGAACTATTTGCAAAGAGTATTCGGAAAAATCCGCTTGCCCTTGTGTACCAAGTACGGATGTTCCCGCATATCGGTGAAAATTACGTCTTTTGGACGAGAAATCATAAAGAACACGCCCTTGCCGTCCATAAAAATCTGTGGGGTACGGGACTCGGACATGGCAATCCCGATTATAAAATGTTGTTGGACGTCGGGACGAAAGGGATTCGAGAAAAGATAGCAAAATATCGTACCGTCCATAGCGACAAAGGGGAATTTTACGATTCTCTCGAATGTACGTTGGACGCCTTCGAGCTTCTCGCAAAACGCTACCGCGACGAGGCAAAGAAGCAAATGCAAACGGCAAGCGAAGAAGAAAAAATCGCTTTGCGACGCATGGCAGACGCCCTCGAAAACGTCCCTCGAAACAAACCGAGAAACTTTTTTGAAGCGGTTCAGTTTTTTTGGCTCGCTTTTTCCTTTCTGGAAATTGATTCTCCGGGACTGTTCGACTACGCCCTCGGCAAATATTACGACGAGGACGACAGCGGTATTCGGTATGCTTGTCTGCAAAAACTGTGGGAGCTGTTTTATAAAACCCGCTCGTGGAATCTTTGCATCGGCGGAAGCGATGAAAAGGGTAACGATTTATGTTGCGACCTCACGTACGATATCTTGAAAGTGGCTCGGGAATATCGATACAATACGCCCAATATTACCATGCGTTTTCATAAAAATTCTCCCGAACGAGCATGGAAAGAGGCCGCGGCAACTCTCGCCACCGGCATCGGTATGCCCGCCGTTTATAACGACGAATGTGTTTGTACCGCGTTGGAAAATTTGGGTATCCCGCCACAAGACAGTCATTTATACTGTATGAACGGTTGTAACCAAATTGATATTTTCGGTAAGTCCCACATGGGTTTGGAAGACGGAGAATTTTGCGTTGCCAAAGCGTTGGAATACCTGCTGTTTCGTGGCAGATGTCAACATTCTCATCAAAAATTGGGATTGGATTTAGGTAATCCCGAGAAATTTACGACGTTTGACGAGTTTTTGCAGGCGTTTTTCCGAGAAACCGACTATATGGCGGATACGGTAACCCGCCTTTCCAACGAGGCACAAGCGTGGCATGCCCGTTTTTCTCCCAACCCTTGGCGGTCGAACCTGATTGAAGGCTGTATCGAAAAAGGGGTAGACTATAAGTGCGGAGGACCTCTCTACGGGCACGGACAAATCTTGACAGAAGGCTTGACGGATACGGCAGACAGTCTTACCGCCATTAAGCATTTTGTGTTCGACACCCGAAAGTATACGTTAAAAACCCTCGTTACCGCCTTAAAAAAGAACTTCGTCGGCTATTCGGAGCTTTATAGGGACTTTTCGACCTACCATAAATTCGGGAACGATTTAGAGGACGCCGACGAAATGTATGCGACGATTTATCATCATATTTATCGGTATTTCTTAAAAATCGACACTTTTCGTGGCGGAAAATTCGGCGTAGGGTGCAGTACGTTCGAGCGTGCCGCCAATTACGGCAGACACTTAGGGGCCTTGCCGAACGGAAAACGCAAAGAAGACTCTTTGCTCGCCGACAGTATCGGTGCCGTACCGGGTTGCGATACGTTCGGCCCCACCGCCCTCTTGAATTCGGTTTTGAAAGTTGACCAGACGTTGGCGACCAGCGGCAACGTTATGCAGATGAAATTCCCGAAAGCACCGTTTCAGACCCCCGTCGGGCAGGAAGCATTTATCGCACTCGCCAAGACCTATTTTCGGCAGGGCGGGCAAACCTTGCAAATCAACGTCGTGTCGAAAGAAGAATTACTCGACGCCAAAATTCACCCCGAACGCCATCAAAACTTAATCGTGCGGGTGGGCGGATTCAGTCAATACTTTGTACGTTTGGAAGAAGGCTTGCAAGATAACATCATTCAAAGAACGGAAAACGAACTGTAACATGGACGGAATGGTTTTTAACGTGCAGCGATTTTCTCTACAGGACGGCAAGGGCATCCGTACCACCGTTTTTTTGAAGGGTTGTTCGTTGCGGTGCGTGTGGTGTCATAATCCGGAATCGCAAAAAAGCACGCCGGAACTTGCCGTATATTCCCGAAAATGTACCCGTTGCGGAGCGTGCGAAAAAGTCTGTTCCCGTACTTTTTCGCAAGAATGTACCGCTTGCGGAAAATGCCTTTCCGTCTGTAAAAACGACGCACGAGAAATTCTCGGAAAAATCCATTCTCCCGCAGAAATTTTCGACATGGTAAAAAGGGACAAAGAGTACTATATCACGTCGGGCGGCGGCGTAACCCTTTCGGGGGGAGAACCGCTGTTGCAAGCCGATTTTTGTCGGGAAATCTTGATGCTTTGCCACGAAAACGGCATCAATACAGTCATAGAAACGGCAGGCAACGTACCGTTTTCTGCGTTTGAAAAGGTTTTACCCTATACCGATACCTTTCTGTTCGACCTCAAAGCCATCGACGAAAAAGTCCATATTTTTTGTACCGGTTCAAGCAATACTCGTATTCTGCAAAACGCCTCGCTTTTGAAAGAAAAAACGAAAAACCTTTTGTTTCGTATGCCTTATATTCCGCACTATAACGACGGAGAACTGCCCAAAATCAAAGCATTTGTCGAGGACTTTCCGTTAGAGCTTTTACCCTACCACACCATCGGAATCGGCAAGTATGCCACACTCGGCAAAGCCTATCGCCTTTCCGACGTTACCCCGCCTTCGGTCGACGAAATGACCGACCTCGCTCGAAAATACGGCGTCCTCTATCAACCTTCCGGCTATTAGTTTTCGAAAAACGGTATCGCAAAAACGGCGTATATCGTGTCGATATTTTTTCCAAGAAATGTCATAATACTTAAAAAAAGATTTTTTTCCGAAGAAAATTCGTAGTTTTCTTGCGGATTGGTTTACATTTTGTTCGAATTTTGGTATGCTTTATAGTATGAAAAAGAAAATATCGGCGGTTCTGCTTTGTGTCGTATTTCTCGCGGTGTTGTTCGGGGCTTTCGGTTGTCGGGACGAAGGAACGAAGGATGCCGCCGTCGGGGAAGAAAAGGTTATTGTATATTTGGGGGACTCCATTGCCGAAGCGGTGGCAGGACCTTCTCCTTTGACCGAGCGAGAAACGTACGGATACTACGGTATCCTCGGCAATATCAACGGGTACACCTTTTATAATCGTGCCGTCAGCGGCTACCAAACGAAGGATTTACTGACGTTTATTCAGCGGGAGGACGACGGCGTCAATATGGTAAAATCGTTGGTTTCCACCGCCGATATTATTCATATTTCCATTTTGGGGAACGACCTTCTCGGGTACGATATTTCGTCCATGATTATCGAAGCGGGGAGCGACACGTTCGAGACCGAAGACAAGCGGTTAGAAACGGCGTATGAAAATTTAGATAAAATCATCACGACTTTGCACGAAATGAATCCCGATGCGACGGTTATTTTGCAAACGCTTTACAATCCTATCGGGGAGAACAGTCCTCTGGTTTCCTCTCGGGCAAAGAGTGCGCTTGCCGCCCAATCGTACGTCGCTAAGGATTTTCATAAGCTTGCGGGCAAGATGATTTCTCGTTTGAACGATGTTTTGTATCGGTATTTGGAGGAGAACACCAAAAAAACCTTACTCGGAAAAGTAAAATATCAACCCTTCTATTTGGTTGACGTGTATTCCGCTTTTGAAGAAGTCTATAAGAAAAATTATTCTCGCTGGCAAAGTTTATTTTGTCCCGACGGCATTCACCCTGCCAACGAGGGACACGCCATTATTGCCGAAGAAAATCAAAAAATGTTGGAATCGTTGGGACTTGCCGCCGAAAATTCTTTACAACGGTATAAATCTTTACGGAACGAACAACTGAATCGTCTATACAAGGGGATTATTTCGGTATCTCCCGTCGTCGAGGACATAAACGCCTGTACCGATATGGCGGACGTAACCTTCACGTATTTTGATGCCGTCAGCGGAAAAACGCCTTATTATGCGAACGAACCGACCTACAAGGGGACGCATTTTGACGAGAACCTGTACTTTGAATTTACTTCCCTTCGATTCGGAGCAAGAGAGCTGACCGAAATTGATTTTATGGGAATCGTCATAATGCCGATATCCGAACAAAGCCAAATTTCCTTTTACGAAGACGGAACGTTTGAGTGGAAACTCTACTTAAAAGGGGGGTTTATCAATCTGTTGAAGTTGTTGATTCAGCAGATGGGCAGTGTGGATATTTCTTCGACGTTGGGTTTGGATATTGATTATTTGCAGTCCTATTATTTGCAACAGATGTTTCCGGGATTCGATTATAGCGACCTCGACAAGTCTCTGCAGATTTTGGAGGCGGCACTCGGCGTTTCTATCGAGGGAATAGACAGCTCGAAACAATGCGTACGAGAAACGGCTTTGTATCTTGCGCAAACGGGAAAAATCGTCATAAACGATCCCGACGTACTTGGCGACGAAGTCGGCATCACGTGGGAAGGGGATTACCGCTTAAAACAAATCCGCTCCGACTTGACGGGAGAAACCTATACGGCGATTTATATCAATGACGATTTCTTCCTCGGGGAGTCGTATTTCCGTTTTACGTATACCGAAACCGAAGACGGCATTTTTATTCGTGCCACCAATGACGTCGCCCATATCGTCATCGAAGGGAAGGGCACGAGGAGTTAATGGTATGAGATGTGTTGTGCAAAGAATTCGGGAAGCCGAAGTGTACGTTGACGGCAAGACCGTCGGAAAATCGGGCAAAGGTCTACTTGTTTTGTGCGGTTTTACCGATACCGACACCCAAGAAACCATTGATTGGGTTGCCAATCGCATTGTCCTTTCTCGAATCTTTCCCGACGAGAACGGAAAACTCAATAAGTCGTTGCTCGACGTCGGCGGCACCATCCTCTGTATCAGTAATTTTACCCTTTATGCCGATTGTAAACATGGCACCCGTCCCGATTTTTCCCACGCCGCCAAAGGCGAAATCAGTAAACCCATGTATGACCGCTTTTTAGCCAAACTCAATGAAAAAGTCCATACCGAAAGCGGCATCTTCGGGGAGCACATGGAACTTTCCATTTATAGCGACGGTCCTATCACCGTTATCGTTGAAAAATAATAAACTCTCGGAAAGGGTTTCGCCCTTTGTCAAACACGCTTGCCTTTTGAGAAAGGGTGCAAAGACAAGGAGAAAGTCGCCTTCCCCACACAGTGCGCCAAGCCTCAGAAAAAAACAATGGGGGATACACCCAAGTCAATGAAGGAATAGCACACCTTTCAAAGGAGAGAAGTGCTATTCTCACACAACGGCTCAAGCGTCACGCTTGCAAGCGTCACGCAAAAGAAAACCTTTGGGGATG
>DCGI01000008.1:0-137 GCA_002315475.1 Christensenella sp. UBA1782
AGACCCTCATCCAGAAGCTTTGTGATAATCTCTCTCTTTACCTTAAGCGAACGAGCCGCTATATCCATAAGATGGTTAAGGCGTCTAAAGAAATCATCCTCATCTGTCGCCTGATATGCAATTCTAGGCATGTTAAT
>DCGI01000008.1:169-2617 GCA_002315475.1 Christensenella sp. UBA1782
TGTTAATAGTAACAACGCCAACAGAACCTGTGCTCTCACCAGAACCAAAGAATCCACCAGTCTTCTTTCTAAGCTCTCTCAGATCAAGTCTCAGTCTGCAGCACATGGAACGCACATCACTTGGCTGCATATCACTATTGATATAATTTGAAAAATATGGAGTACCATATTTGCTTGTCATTTCAAAAAGAAGACGATTGTTCTCAGTATCTGACCAGTCAAAATCCTTGGTAATTGAATAAGTAGGGATAGGATACTGGAAGCCTCTTCCATTAGCATCACCCTCAATCATAGTCTCGATGAAGGCTTTATTAATCATATCCATTTCCTTCTTACAATCCTTGTAGCAGAAATGCATTTCTTTTCCTCCGACGATACAGTTAAGTTCTGCAAGGTCGTTCGGAACAGTCCAGTCAAGTGTGATATTTGAGAACGGAGCCTGTGTACCCCAACGGGACGGCGTGTTTACACCGTAAATAAAGCTTTCTATGCACTTCTTTACTTCATTATAAGATAAGTCGTCCACTTTTACGAACGGCGCAAGATAGGTATCGAAGGAAGAAAACGCCTGCGCTCCCGCCCATTCGTTTTGCATGATACCGAGGAAGTTTACCATTTGATTGCAAAGGGTGGCAAGGTGCTTCGCCGGTGCCGAAGTAATCTTTCCCGACACACCGCCCAATCCTTCGCGAATCAATTGTTTCAGCGACCAACCGGCACAGTAACCCGTCAACATGCTGAGATCGTGCAGGTGAATATCGGCATGGCGATGCGCATTGGCGATTTCTTCGTCATAAATTTCGCTGAGCCAGTAATTGGCGGTAATGGCACCCGAGTTGGAAAGAATCAATCCGCCTACCGAATAGGTAACCGTACTGTTTTCCTTCACGCGCCAATCGGAAACCTTGACGTAGCTGTCGACCAACTCTTTATAGTTTAGAATGTTCGCCTTGACGTTCCGAACCTTTTCCCGTTGCTTCCGGTATAAAATATATGCTTTTGCGATATCGGCGTAGCCTGCTTGTACCAAAACCTGCTCTACGCTGTCTTGAATATCTTCAACGGCAATCTTTTCATCCTGAATCTTTCCTTCGAAATCGCTCGTTACGCGTAAAGCAAGCATTTCGATAATCGAGGGATGATACTGTTTCTTTTGCCCGTCGAACGCCAACTGAATGGCGTGCGCAATTTTCGCAATGTCGAAATCTACTACTTTTCCGTCTCTTTTTACTACTTGATACATTTTTACACCTTTCCTATATCCGTTATTTTTCTTTTGTTATATGCCCCGTAAACTTGCCTTCGGTACGAAAGGACGAACAATCGTGCAAAAGTTCTTCATTTCTTCGTCGCCGAACGCCTCTCCCTTTTTCCCCAAAATATCACCGCTGTCGGTAAACTTTTGCAGAAAATACTTTTCTTCGCCCGCTATCCATTTCCCGATTTTTTCAAAATCCTTTTCTTCGTGAAATCCTTTCACGACCGTCGTGCGGAATTCGAAATCGGTTTTTCCCTCTTGCAGCAACGCAACGCTTTCAAAAATCTTCCCCATGTCGACGGTGCATCCCGCCGTCAAGGCGTATTTGTCGGGACTGTTTTTAACGTCCATCGCAACGTAGTCGACCAGTCCTCTTTCCAAAAGCAGTCGAAGTACTTCCGGTCTTGCCCCGTTGGTGTCCAGTTTGACGGCAAAACCCGTCTCCTTGATTCTTTCGATAAACGGAATCAAATCCTTTTGTAACGTGGGCTCTCCGCCGGTGATTGCCACACCGTCCAGCACCCCTTTCCTCTTTTGCAAGAACGAAAAGAACCCCTCTTCGCTCAGCAATTCGGGACTTTTTCCCACCACAAGGGAAGCATTGTGACAAAAAGGACATCGAAAGTTGCATCCGTATGTAAAAACGGTACAAGCCGTTCTGTCGGGAAAGTCCAACAACGTAAGTTTTTGCAGTCCGCTGATTTGCATGATACCCTTTATCCTATACCGTAACCTTTTTGTGAAAAGGATTATAGCATAGGTAAAAAATATAATAAAGTGATATTGTCACACAAAAAATACCTCGTTTTGCGAAAGGAAACCACTATATCTTGTGGTTGATACACTTTCAGAAGCACAAGCTATTTGTGAAACATCATTCTGTATCGAATGCAACAATTCGCCTTTTCGGGAAAACCGTACTCGACGGGAACCCGTTTCCCGATATGGGGTTCCTACTCTCGCACTTTTTTCTTTTTCGGAGCCAAAAAATCCTTTGCACCCAAAAAAATGTTCCACTCCCGAAAGGCGTTTTGAACGTCTCGAAAATTTTTTTATTTTTCTTTTCTTTTTTTCGCAGTTCTCAAAAAAGTCGGTCGGTGTCTCCGTCCTATCGGTTTTCGGCAAGACGGTTTCCCCGTCAGAAACCTTTCCGACATGAAAACCGCTTTCGAAAAAAGGTCGGGTGGGTG
>DCGI01000025.1:0-8467 GCA_002315475.1 Christensenella sp. UBA1782
ATGGAGCGGCATGGTGGCTCCTCTTATCAATTTACCGGTAATGGTTTGCCTTTCGGTAGGGGTGGCGATAACCCCGCAAATGGTGGAAGGCAGGGAAAACGGCGACGTCGATTTGATTTTACAAAAAAGCGATACCGCCATAAAACTTACTTTCTTTTTGGGTATTCCTTTTGTGCTTTACTATTGGATGATGGGCGGGAGTATTCTTTCTTCGCTTTACAGAAATATCGGTGAGCGTGTGTTTCTCGCCGAAAAGCTTTTACGCATCCATGCCGTCAGCGTGGTGGGATTGAGCGTTTTTCAAATCTATTCCGCCATTTTGCAAGGTTTGCAAAGAAGTAAAGTTCCCGTAAAAATCATGACGGCGTGCATGATTGTCAAAACCCTTTTATCCCTTCTGTTGACGCCGAACGCGGGAATAACGGGTACGGCTTTGTCGGCAATGACGGGAAACGTGCTTGCGGGGGTGGCGATTACCGTTTATTTTATAAATTTTACGGGTTTTCGAAAATCTCTTATCAAAAACGTTAGCATGATAACCCTATGCGGTGGTATAATGGGAACGATCGTATTCTTGGCGGCGAAATTTCTTTCCTCTTTGTGGGGAGTGCTTGCCGTCGGAATCGTTTCGGGAATAACGTATTTGCTTTCCGTCGTCGTGTTTCGCGTCTTTTCGCGAGAAGAATGGAAAGCCATGCCGCTTTCTTCTTTATTTGAAAAAATCGATAAAAAAATAAACGGGAGTTTACCATGAAAGATTATTTGTCGCAAAAAAAGTTTTCCTTTGCCGATTTGGTGGATATTATCGTTGCGTTGCGTTCGCCCGAAGGGTGCCCTTGGGATCGTGCGCAAACACCTTCTTCCATAAAAACCAACATTTTGGAAGAAGCCTACGAATTGACGGAAGCCATCGATTTGAACGATAACGAAAAGATGTGTGAAGAATGCGGCGACGTTCTGTTACAGGGCGTTTTTTGTGCGGTCATGAAAGCGGAGGAAGGCGGTTTTTCCGTCGACGACGTGATAGACGGACTTTGTAAAAAACTTGTGGGCAGACATACCCATATTTTCGGAAGCGATAAAGCCCGAAACGGCGAAGAAGCCCTTGCTTTTTGGGAACAGGCAAAAGCCAAAGAAAAGCATTATAAAACGGTGGAAGACAAATTAGACAGTATCCCCGTTACTTTTACCGCTTTGCAAAGAGCCAACAAGGTTCAGAAGACCGCCAAGAAGGTGGGGTTTGAGTTTGAATGCGTGGAAGACGCCGAAAAGAAAATCGGGGAAGAATTGCAAGAGTTTCAAGTGGCGCAGGGTGCGGAAAAGGAAAAAGAAGGGGGCGACCTTCTGTTCAGCGTGGTCAACGTCCTTAGGATGTGCGGGATTGATCCCGAAGTGGCGTTGTCATCCGCCAACGTCAAGTTTGAGCGTCGTTTTCGATTTATGTCGCAAGAGGCGAAAAGACTCGGCAAACAGCTGGAAGACCTTACCTTACAAGAGCAGGAAGCACTGTACGTAAAGGCAAAGAAAGAAGAATGTTGACGCAAAACGGAAGCGATTTATTCTTTGCCCCGATTGCGGGATACAGTGACAGCGGACTACGTTCGTTGTGTTTTCGATATGGTGCGGGACTGTGTTTTACCGAAATGGTCAGTGCCAAAGGTTTGTACTATAAAAACGAAAACACGGCATCCCTTTTATACGTTGCGCCCGACGAAAGCAATACGGCGGTACAATTATTCGGTTCGGAACCCGAGATTTTTGCCGAAGTGGTTCGGTATCCCGTTTTATCGAAGTTTTCGCATATCGACGTCAATATGGGTTGTCCCGTCCGAAAAATCACCTCCAACAACGAAGGAAGCGCATTGTTACGGAATCCCGAATTGATTTATAAGATAGTCAAAGCGGTCAAGGACAGTTCGGGAAAGACGGTTTCCGTCAAAATGCGGACGGGTATCGACGGAAAAAGTTGTGTGACGGAGTGCGCTTTGGCGGCACAGGAAGGAGGCGTCGACCTCGTTACGGTGCATGGCAGAACCAAAGAACAGTTATACGGCGGCAAGTGCGACTTCGAAACGATAGCGCACGTCAAGCAAACGTTACGGGTGCCCGTATGCGGAAACGGCGACGTGACGGATAGAGATAGCTATCTCCGTATGAAAGAAACGGGCGTCGATTACGTCATGATAGCGAGGGGTGCGTTGGGAAAACCCTATGTTTTTTCCGAAATACTCGGGAAGGAGTACACCTACGAAAGGAACGAAGCGATTTTGTTCCATATCGGCAGACTTTGCGAGTATCTTTCCGAAAATACCGTCATGAACGTGATGAAAAAACAGATAGCTTGCTATCTGCATGGTTCGAGAGGGGCAAAACAGCTGAAAGAGCAAGCTTTTTCGGCACATTCTTTGAAAGAGTTGACTACATTGTTTGACATAAAAAATAATTAGTTTATAATATATAATTACGGATTAAAAAAAGGCTTATGCCTGAAGGAGATATTTTTATGAAAGTTTATAATTTCAGTGCGGGACCTTCGATGCTTCCCGAGGAAGCAAAGCTAGAAGCTCAAAAAGCATTTTTGGATTATGAGGGAAGCGGTATGAGCGTTACCGAAATGAGCCATCGCAGTAAATGGTTCGAGGGTATCAACAACGAAACCAACGCTCTTCTTCGCGAATTGATGGGAATCGGTGACGACTATTATGTTTTGTTCCTTCAAGGCGGTGCCTCCATGCAGTTTGAGGCGGTTCCTCTGAACCTTTTGACCGAAGAAAACGGAAAGAAAGCCGACTATATCGTGACGGGAAACTTCGCCAACAAAGCTTGTAAAGAAGCTTCTAAATACGGCGACATCGTGGCGGTCGCGTCCAGTAAGGAAGCCGGATACACCTACATTCCCGACGTAGACAAAATCGAATTCCGTAAGGGAACCGATTACGTACATATCACGACGAACAACACCATTTTCGGAACGCGCTATACCAAATTACCGAACGTGCCGAACCTCGTAGCCGATATGAGCAGTAACATTTTAAGCCAAGTATTCGACGTAAACCGTTTTAACTTAATTTATGCCGGTGCTCAAAAGAACGTTGCTCCCGCAGGACTGACCGTCGTAATCGCCAAAAAGGATTTGGTCGACAACGCCAAGCCGTTGCCGTTCTGCCCGACCATGTTGAAGTATAAGACGCAAGCCGACGCCGACAGCCTTTATAACACCCCTCCCTGTTTCTCTATCTATATGGCAATGCTTACTTTGCGTTGGTTAAAGAAATTCGGCGGTGTGGCTGCCATTCAAAAACAGAACGAATACAAAGCCGGTCTGCTCTATGATTTTATCGATAACTCCTCTTTGTTTACCAATAAGGTAGCCGTTCAAGATCGTTCTTTGATGAACGTTCCGTTCGTAACGGGCAGTGAAGAATTGGATGCCAAGTTCGTCAAAGAAGCCGCCGCCAATGGTTTGGTTTCGTTGAAGGGACACCGTTTGGTAGGCGGTATGAGAGCCAGCATTTATAACGCAATGCCCGTCGAAGGCGTGGAAGCCTTGATTGCCTTCATGAAGAAATTTGAAACGGAGAATAAATAATGTATACAATTTTGAAACTAAACAAAATCAGTCCCGTTATCGCAAGCGAGTTTTCCGAAAAATACGCTTGTACGGACGCTTGTGAAAATCCCGACGGTATTTTGGTGCGCAGTGCCAAGATGGACGATTACGAAGTGGGTAAAAACTTGGTAGCCATCGCTCGTGCCGGTGCCGGCGTCAACAATATTCCCGTTGAAAAAATGGCAGATAAGGGCGTGGTCGTATTCAATACGCCCGGTGCCAATGCCAACGCCGTCAAAGAGTTGGTTCTCTGCGCCATGCTCCTTGCCAGCCGTGATATTCTCGGCGGAAACAAGTGGGTAAACACGCTGAGCGGAGACGACGTAGCCAAACAAGCCGAAAAAGGCAAGGGTGCTTTTGCCGGAACGGAAATTTTCGGGAAGACTATCGGCATCATCGGACTGGGTGCCATCGGTATCCTCGTGGCAAAATCCTGTCTCGCTCTCGGCTTGTCGGTTTTGGGATACGATCCCTACCTCTCCGAAAAGAGCAAAGCAAGTTTGCCTGCCGAAGTAAAAATCGCCACCCTCGACGAAATTTATGCCGAAAGCGACATCATCACCATCCACGTTCCGCTTTTGGACAGTACGAAAAACATGGTGAATCAAGAAGCCTTTGCCAAAATGAAGAAAGGGGTAATTCTGTTAAATATGGCGCGTGGCGGCTTAGTCAACGTGAACGACTTAAAGCAAGCGATTGCCGACGGTATCGTACGCAAGTACGTCATTGATTTCCCCGAAGAAAGCGTATTAAACTGCGATAATATTATCGTGTTCCCGCATCTGGGCGCATCCACCGAAGAAGCCGAAGATAACTGTGCCGTTATGGCGAGCCGTCAGTTGGTGAATTACATGGAAAACGGCAATATCGTCAACAGCGTCAATTTCCCGAATCTAAGCAAAGAAAGAACGGGCAAGGTGCGTACTTGTATTTTGTTCAAGGACGGAAACGTAGAAAAAATCAAGTCGCTCGGCTCCGACGTAGCCGTTGCCACGAGAGGAAACTACGGATATGCCATCATCGACGGAGACAACGCCGTTTCTCTCGAATGCGGTTGCGTGTTAAAAATCCGAGTTCTGTAAGTATGGAATTGGTTCTTGCCACCAACAATAAAAATAAAGTCAAAGAAATGAAAGCAATGTTGGGAAAATACTTTCCCGACATTCTTTCGATGGGCGAAGCGGGATTACAAATCGAAATAGAAGAAACGGGTTCCACTTTTGCCGAAAACGCCTATATCAAGGCGTGCGCCGTCTGCGAAAAGACGGGAAAGCCCGCCCTTGCCGACGACAGCGGTCTGCGTGTGGATTTTTTGTGCGGAGAGCCGGGTATTTACTCCGCCCGATATGCGGGCGTAGAACAAAACGATGCCAAAAACATCGAAAAACTTCTGGAAAAAATGAAGGGGGTTCCGCAAGAAGCGAGAACCGCCGATTTTACCACCACCCTTTGCCTCTGTTTTCCCGACGGCAGAGTTCTTTATACGGAAGGCAATACGTCCGGACGTATTTTGACCGAAAAAAGAGGGGAAAACGGATTCGGATACGATCCCGTATTTTTCAGTTTTGATTTGCAAAAAAGTTTTGCCGAAGCGACGGAAAGCGAAAAAAACGCCGTTTCTCATCGTGGCAGAGCTTTGCAAAAAATGGTTTCCCTTTTAGAAGAATAAGTAAGAAGTATGTTGGAATTCGAAACGTTGACTTATGAAAACTACCACAAAGTTTGTGGCTTTTTTGCGTATAACGTGCCGGCGGGGTGCAATCTGACGGTGGGTTGCAAACTGATGTGGTCGCATTATTATCACTCTGCTTTTGCCGTTTATAAAAACGCCTTGATTTGGAAGGACGTCATTAACGGCGACGTGCGGTTCAACTTGCCGATTTCGGCAGAAGATACCGAAGAAGCCTGTCTGGCGGTGGAAGAATACTGCGCCGAAAAAGAAATTCCTCTCGTTTGGTACGACGTACCCGAAGAAAAACTCGTCGACGTCGTCCGAAACTATTCGTTTTGTTCGTTGCGGAACGATAGAAATTATGACGATTATTTGTATGACGCCGAAAGTTTTCGGTCGTTTTCCGGCAAAAAATATGCAGGACAAAGAAACCATATACATAAGTTTTTTTCGAAATATCCGCAGGCGATTTTTCGGGAAATTCAAGAAGAAGACCGAGAAAACGTAGACCGATTTTTCGAAGAAGTAACCCGAGAAGCGACGAGTGAAAAAATGCGGGAAGAATATCGGCTTTCACGAGAATTCTTCCGTCGGATTCGCTTGCAAGACTGGAAAACGGGGTGTATGACGGTGGACGGAAAAATCGTATCGGTTACACTCGGAGAAACGGTCGGAAAGTGTTTGGTGGTTCATATCGAAAAAGCACTGCGAGAATACGAAGGACTTTATACGGCTACGGCAAACGCGTTTGCCAAAGCGAACGGGGACGCCGAAATCTTAAACCGAGAGGATGACTCCGGTGCGAGGGGACTTCGTATTTCCAAGACGCAGTACCACCCCGTCGGCATGGTAAAAAAATATGAAATCCGCATAGCCAACGAACTCCATAAAATTCATAAACTCCCCGTATTGAAAACCGAAAGACTGACATTAAGCGGTATCGAAGAAAAAGACGCGTCGGCTTATTACGAAATATGCGCAGACGAAGAAAGAAACGTTTTTTGGGGGTATGACTACAAAGAGGATTTACACGAAAATCTGTATCCGAATTACTTTTTTGACGTGCAAGCGGAGGATTTTCGGAAAAAAATCGGAGCAAGTTTTGCCGTACGATTGAACGGAAAAATGATAGGAGAAGGTATCTTTTACCATTTTGACGGCAGAGGACGGGCGGAACTGGGCATGAGAATCGCAAAATCGTATGCCGGAAAAGGGTACGGCAAAGATGCTTTTTATGCGCTTGTCGAATGGGGACTCTATTCGCTCGGCTTACGAAAAGTAATTTCTAAGTGTATGCACGAAAACACAGCCAGTCAAAAAATGCTCTCGGAAGGGATGAAAAAGACGGGTGCGGATGAAAGGTTTTTGTATTTTGAGGTGACGTTATGAAGCAGTATACCCACTTGTTTTTGGATTTGGACGATACCGTTATGGACTTCAAAAAAGGACAGGAAAACGCTTTTTTTCAAGCCTGCGGAGAGATAGGCATTTCGGTCAATCACGAGGATTATTTGCGTTATGACGAAATCAATAAAATGTCGTGGAAACTCTACGAAAATGGCGAAATCGAAAAGCAAAGAATGATGATTCGGCGGTATGAATTATTTTTGGAACCCTTCGGAAAACAGGACAAAGCGCAAGTGTTAAACGAGTCGTACGCCCTCTTTTTATCGAAGCAGGGTATCTACCTGCAAGGTGCGGAAGAAGGAATAAAACGTCTAAAAAAGAAGTATCATATCAGTATCACCACCAACGGAACGTCCTTCATTCAAAGGGGAAGGATGGCTGTTTGCGGCTTGGATAAAATCGTCGATTCGGTATTCATTTCCGATGAAATCGGGTACCGAAAACCTTATATCGAGTATTATTCGTATTGTCTGCAAAAAGTCGGATGCGAAAAGGAAAAAGTCCTTGTTATCGGGGATAGCGTAACCAGCGATATTACCGGTGCGGTGCGGTCGGGATTGGATTGCGTACTGTTCAATTCGGGAAATAAGGATTGTGACCTTCCCGTTTTGGGGACGGTATATTCTTGGGAAGAATTGCTTACGTTTTTAGGAGAAAAATCCTAAACTTACCAATAAAGCGTTATTGACGCGTTCCATTGCTTTTTTATCTAAAATTCCTATTTTTTCTTTGAGTCTCGTCTTGTCCAAAGTGCGTAGTTGTTCGGCTAAAATGACACTGTTTTTCGGTAGTCCGCACGTGGTATCCAATTCTATATGCGTGGGTAATTTGCTTTTGGAAAGTTGCGAGGTGACGGCGCAGGCGATGATGGTGGGAGAGTATCGGTTTCCGATGTCGTTTTGTATAATCAAGACCGGTCGGACGCCGCCTTGTTCGCTGCCGACGACGGGACTTAAATCGGCGTAATACAATTCTCCTCTTTTTATCATGGTACCTCACTTTCTTTCTTCCTGTTCCATTTTATGTTTTTTTCTCGAACAGGGTTCCTTTCTCGTTTATTTCCTTTTCTCGGAAAGAATATACTTAGAAAAAGATTGCAAAGGTGCTTTTTTAGTGTTATAATCTAAAAAAATATTTTTATAGACAGGAGGAACCGCTATGAAAAATTATTATATCACGACGGCGATTGCATATACTTCGGGCAAACCGCATATCGGAAATACCTACGAAATCGTCCTTTCCGACTTTTTGGCTCGCTTTAAGAGGATGCAGGGGTACAACGTTCGCTTTCAGACGGGTACCGACGAGCATGGTCAAAAAATCGAAGAGAAGGCAAACAAAGCCGGAAAATCTCCCAAACAATACGTGGACGAAGTCGCGGGACAAGTCAAGAACATTTGGGACTTAATGGGTACTTCTTACGATAAATTCATCCGTACGACCGACGACTATCACGTCGCCTGCGTGCAGAAAATTTTCAAAAAAATGTACGAAAAAGGGGATATTTACAAAGGTTCTTACAAAGGTTGGTACTGCACCGAATGTGAAGCGTTTTATACCGAAACCCAAGTCAAGGACGGAAAATGTCCCGATTGCGGCATGCCCGTCAAGACAGCCGAAGAGGAAGCTTATTTCTTCCGTATGAGTAAATACGCCGACCGTTTGATGCGTTACTATGAAGAACACCCCGATTTTATCGTGCCGATTTCTCGTAAAAACGAAATGGTCAATAACTTTTTGAAACCCGGGCTGCAAGACCTTTGTGTTTCCCGTACCTC
>DCGI01000025.1:8512-8655 GCA_002315475.1 Christensenella sp. UBA1782
ACTTTGATCCCAAGCACGTCGTTTACGTATGGTTGGACGCACTGACAAACTATATCACCGGTTTGGGGTACGATCCCGACGGCGAAAACGACGCTCTGTTCGTCGAAAATTGGCCTTGTGACGTCCACGTCATCGGAAAGGAT
>DCGI01000025.1:8697-9019 GCA_002315475.1 Christensenella sp. UBA1782
TTCGTTTTCATACCATTTACTGGCCTATCTTTTTGATGAGTTTGGATTTGTCTTTGCCCAAGCAGGTTTTCGGGCATCCATGGCTGTTGCAGGACGGCGGGAAAATGTCCAAATCCAAAGGAAACGTCATTTACGCCGACGATCTCGTGAATATTTACGGCGTGGATGCCGTCCGTTACTTCCTTTTGACGCAAATGCCCTTCGATAACGACGGCGTCATCGGGTGGGATATCGTTACCGAAACCGTCAACAGTCAGCTTGCCAACGTATACGGCAACCTCGTCAGCAGAACTCTTGCCATGAGCAATAAGTATTTCGGCGG
>DCGI01000025.1:9174-14209 GCA_002315475.1 Christensenella sp. UBA1782
AGCCAACAAGTATATCGACGAAACCTCCCCATGGGTGCTTGCCAAAGACGAAACCAAAAAAGACAGACTGGCGACCGTCCTCTATAATCTCTCCGAAACCATCATAATCGGTACTTCGGTTTTAGAGAATTTTATGCCGGAAACCGCAAAAAAAGTTTATGCCGAATTTAACGTTCCCGCAAGAAAAGCGGAAGAACTCGACCGATTCGGTTTAATTCCCGACGGCACGAAAGTAACCGAAAAACCGGAAATTCTTTTTGCCCGTCTGGATCCCGTCCTTATTAACGAAAAGGTGAAAATCATGGAAGAACAAAACAAACCCAAACAAGTACAACCGGCTCCCGCGGAAGGGACGACCGAAGACGCAAAACCCGAAATCACCATTGAAGATTTTGACAAAATCCAATTAAAAGTCGGAAAGATTCTTACGGCGGAAAAGGTGGAAAAGAGTAAAAAACTGTTACACTTTACCGTTGATACCGGCGACAGAATCAGAAGTATCGTCAGCGGCGTAGCCAAATTCTTTACCCCCGAAGAAATGGTCGGGAAAGAAGTGGTGGTGGTGGCAAACCTCAAACCCGCTACGCTCGGCGGCGTCCTCAGCGAAGGAATGATTCTTTTCGGAGAAGACGAACAAGGACTCGTGACCGTAACGACGGGTAGGAAAACCGTACCCGGATCCACCGTTTGCTGATGATCGACGTACACGCTCATCTTACCGATGAAAAATTAATCGGCGAGGTGCCGAACGTTTTGGCACAAGCTCGCTTAAAAGGCGTCAAGGCAATCGTGGATGCGGGCTACGACGTGGAAACGAGTTTGCTGGCCGTTCGGCACGCCGAAACCTATCCCGAAGTCTTTGCCACCGTCGGTATTCATCCCGAAGAATACCGAAAGGCAAGCGAAGAAGGTCTCTCGGCTTTGGAAAAAGCCTACCTTACGAACGAAAGGGTGGTCGCCATCGGGGAAATCGGGTTGGATTATCACTATCCCGAACTCGATAAAGAGGAACAGAAAAAACTGTTTGTGAAGCAAATCGAAACGGCGATAAGGCTACACGCACCGATGGTGCTACATATCCGAGACGCCTTAGGCGACGGGTACGATATTTTGTCGGCTTTTAAGGAAGAATTGTGTGGCGGCGTGCTACTGCACTGTTACAGCGGCAGTAAAGAAATGGTCAAACAATTCGATAAATTCGGGTGTTATTACAGTTTTGGAGGTTCGATAACTTTTAAGAACGCCAAGGATAAACCCGACGTCGTGCGCGCGGTGCCGTTTGACAGAATTTTGACGGAAACCGATTGTCCGTATATGACGCCCGTTCCTTTTCGGGGACAGACGAATTATCCCCATCTCATGACGTACAGTTTGGAAAAAATGGCGGAATATTTGGGAAAAAGCGTGGAAGAAGTCGACCGACAAACCACCGAAAACGCAAAAAGGCTTTTCCCTCGACTTCATATATAAAAACATAGCAGGAGAGTATAGGACGAAGAAAAGTGAAAAGCCTTTTCTTCTTTTGTACCTCAAAAAAAGTTTTTCTTTCGTTTGATATTAGTATAACACAAAAGCGAAAAAAGAGGAGTGGAAAAACATGGAAAACAGACCGGTACCCGAAGACTTTCGGTTCAATAAAGCTTTAGGACAGAATTTTTTGACGGACAAGAATTTGCTTGCTTCGGTATGTAAAGACGCCGGAATCGAAAAAGGGGATACCGTCGTAGAGATAGGAACCGGAGCGGGTACCCTCACCAAAGCTCTGTGCGAGGCAGGTGCCAAGGTGTTTACCTTCGAGGTGGACAGGAGGTTGGAAGAAATCGTCAAAAAAAACCTCGACGGCATGGACTATACCATGATTATCGGGGACGTATTACGCATGAGCGACGAAGAAATCAAAAAAATCGTACCCGAACCGTTTAAGGTGGTCGCCAATCTGCCGTACTATATCACCACGCCCCTTATCATGCGGTTTTTGGAGAGCGAATTGGACTATATTTCGCTGACAATCACCATTCAAAAGGAAGTAGCCGAAAGACTGCTTTCCGAGGCGGGAACCCCCGATTACGGGGCGGTAACGGTAGCGGTGCGGTCGTATTGCGACGTCGTCTTAAACCGTACGATCGATCGGCGTATGTTTTTCCCGTCGCCGAAGGTAGACAGTACGGTTATTACCCTGAAAAAACACGAAAATAAGTATAAAATTCAAGATAGAAAATTGTTCAGAAATCTCGTAAAATGCGTATTTTCCGCAAGAAGAAAAACACTCGAAAATAATCTGAAAAGCGGATTTTCACTTAAAAAAGAACAGTGCGAAATTTTATTCAATCGGCTGAATTTGCCACCGATGATTCGCGGTGAAAAATTATCCGTCGAGCAGTTTAAGTCGTTGGCGGACGGGATAGCCGAAACGTTAAATTCATAGTTTTTTTGCGTAAAAACGGGGCGGGGGAGGAAAAACCTTTCGTAAAGTTTTTTTCTCCCCCGTTCCCCCTCTTTTTCGGAAACGGTGACTCGGATGAATCCGAGTTTTTTTATGTCCGAAAAACTTTTTTTCATGCCTTGCTTTCGTGGAAAGATGCCTTTCCGAAAAGCTCGGCACACCCGCCGAAGTGGTTTTTTTGCGGTACGAAATCGTAACGAACTCATGCGGAACGGAAAAGGATGCTTAAAAAAAATTAAGGCAGGCGGAACGGATACACAAAAATCGGCTTTAATTATTATATTATTATATAAATTTTCCAAAACCCCTTGACGACACAACCGCAAATATGGTATTGTTATGCCGTAATATTATAGGGGTACTCTATTTATGCGTGCGTACCCGTATACGTAATAGTAGTCGAATCGAGTTTACTTAACAAGGAGAACAGTTATGGAAAACAATGAAAAGAAGATGGAAATGCTCACGACGGACGGTTATCCGTATGCCGAAGTACAACCCGCACCCGTCAAAAAGAAGAAAAAGCTTCATGCCGACGCCTTCCTCTTGATGGTGTTGTCGTTCGTGGTACTTGCCACGCTCGCAACCTTCACTTTTCTGAAACAGGGAGGAGCCGTTCTTTCGGGAGCCGAAGCCTTGGAAGAGGAAGAAGCCGCGACGATGGAATATAACACGTCCACCGAGGGTGCCACGATTACCGCCGAAGAGGTACGAGCTTCTTACGATACCATGCCCGACGGTTTGCGTGAATATCTCCAAAGAAACGACGAATTCCTTTCTCACTTGGACGACGCTTTAGACGTAACGGTCGACGACGTAACGGGGCTCGTTACCGTCACCTATTACAGACCGGACGGCAACGGCGGATACGAACTCGACGAACACGGGGATCCCATAGTAGACACGTTCTCCAACTACTACGCTCCCGGTTCTTTCATCATCGTGGAATTTAATCCCGACGAGGCATTTGGCTTGGAAAGCGACGTAAAAACTCCTTCGCAACTCGACGAGGTGGTACAAAACACCAATCCCGTACAAAACAAAGCGGCTTATGCCGACGCCTATCTTGACGGAAACTATTGGAGCGTCTATGCGCAAGATACTTGGTATTATTCTTCTTGGGGTGACGCATGGGGGCCGTACGCATCCTGCAGTAACGGCGGTTACTGTCAATCGGTCATTACTTTCTACCTAAGCATTTCGGACGGCGTCTGGAACCGTTGGAGAAGCCGTGGCAGATACTATACCTACAACAACTACGGCTACAGCTCCAACTGGGGCGGAACCTGTACGAGCAATAACTGCTATTCCAACAGCTCGTCGGGAAGCTACATGCAAGCCGTTTCCTATACCTATACGCCGAGCGACTCTTGTTGTACGAGCTATTCGGCGGCTTGTCAAGTTCACCTTTGGGGTAACTTCGGTTTTGCCCATAACGACTATACCGATGTTTCGATGGGACTCGGCGGTATCAATAGCTGGCGTCCCTACATCCCGAACGCCTCTTTCTGGGCGACTTTCTACGGGAACAACAATAACTGGGGTTCCCTCATCTATCGTGTCGACTTCGAAGTGGCACAGGATACCGGCGGCGGTTCTTGGTCGGGTTGGTTCTACGACCAAAACTGGAACGGCAGAGGCGCTTACGACTGGTATCCGTGGGCGGAAGCGGTCACGACGTATAACGGCGGAAACTGTTGGTCACGAGCGTATTGGTGGTGGCACGAGGTCAACGACCACTCGGGGGCGGGGTATTGGAACGCCGATACCCTGCGTATAGACTGGCGTGTTCCCGAGGTCAGAAACTGGGGCTTCCATCTGCGTACAGCCGACTACCTCGGCGGCGGTATCGTGCAAGAAGAGAACAATAACTCTTACATGTACGACTATGCCGGAAACTTTTCCACCACGACGACCTTGTATTTCTCCATCGGCGTACAGGATATTACCTACGACTATGCGGTATGCGGCGTGTCCGGTATGAGCTACGTCGACCTTTACAGAAACGGCGGATATTGGGGCAGAATGACCAACAGAGGAAGTTATTTCACGTTGGGCGTACAGGCACAGTATTGTAACGCATATTGGAGCGTGGTCGCTTACGACAATGCCGGAAACGGCGTATGGCTTATCAGTAACTTCTGGATCGATCGTGTGGACTGTGCGGCACCTACCATCGGAAACTGTACGGTACAGTATGCGCAGACAAAATCCGACGCAAGCTACCACTGGACGGTCAGTTCGCAAGGGGAAAGTCAGTACTGGTCGAGTGCCATTTATCGAATCACCTGTCCCGTATCGGATAGCGTGGGGCAAAACTATAACAGCGGTTACTTTTTCCACTGCGGTATCAGCTCGGTCGCCATTTATTTCTATATCGGTTCTACGAGATACGGTATCAACGCATCGGTAGATACGTCGAGAGGCGGTTGGTCGTACTCAACGTACTCACCGACGGCGACGTTCTGGCTACCACAGGACTATACGATGATACGACAGACGTCGGGCGGTGCATACGGCTTTATTATGTACGCCTACGACTATGCGGGGCATACGACGCAGAAGAACTTCGGTACCGAAGTTCTTCTGCGT
>DCGI01000057.1 GCA_002315475.1 Christensenella sp. UBA1782
CTTTTCCCGCCCGATTTTCCCGTCGGGTATTCCGTTGCGGCATAATGTGCAAGAAATGTTTTGTCATACCCTTAAAAAGTGACCTTTCATATTGACAAAACGACGGAATAATAGTATTATTTATTATATATAAGTATATACTACGCTACGCGTATATGCGTGCGTGTAAGGAGACGGTATGAAAAAAAGTTTTGCGAAATACACTTTGCTAACGGTATTGGTTTTGGTTGGGATACTGAGTTGCCTGACAGCCTGCAGTTCCGGTACCGTCGTCCTTTCATTCGATTCCATGGGTGGTTCGGCTTGCGAATCCATCGACCTTTCCACGCTCGAAGCGGATAGCGACATCGCTTTACCGTATCCGTCCAAAGACGGCTATAACTTTTTGGGTTGGTATGAAGAACGTTCTTGCCAAACCGAAGTTTCCGATCCCATTCTGCCGGAGAACAGACCGACCGCAAGCAAAAAATATTATGCCGCTTGGGAAAAGCAGGTGTTTACGGTTTCTTTTGCGGCAGGCAGCAAAGTCATCACGCGGATTCAAAAAGAGTACGGGAAAACCGTCACCGCATCCGACTATCCCGCATTAACCGGATACACGGGATATTATTGGGACGTGGAAGAATATACGGTCGTTGCGGATTTCGTCATTTACGCACAAAAGGAAGAAGAACAAAAACAAGAAATCGAGTATTCCGTTACGTATTACGTGGGCGAGGAAGTCGTTACGGCGTACGTGGGAGCCGCCTATCAAAAAATCGACCGTCCGTTAGATCCGACGGCACCAAACGGCTCGTACTTTGCCGGCTGGAGCAAAAAGGCGGGCGGAACCGTTGAAAAGTCTTTGCCTACCTATATCACGAACTCCGATTTGGCATATTATGCGGTTTTTGTGGAAATCCCCGACGGTTCCGACTATTTGACGTACCGCTTCGTGGGTTCCGAAGTAACCATAACCGGTTTGACGGCGGAAGGCGGATATCAATCGGTGATCGGCATCCCCTCCACCATTAACGATTATCCCGTAACCGCCATCGGCGAAAAGGATGAAGACGGTACCAAGAGTTTGTCCGAATTACAGGTATTCCGTTCTTCTTCCCTCGAAAAGGTAATTTTGCCCGCTTCCGTCAAAAGTATCGGGGCGTGGGCGTTTTCCGATTGTACCGCATTAAAAGACGTCATTTGCGTGGGTTCCGGTGTAACCTATATCGGCAAAGGTGCTTTTGCGGGGTGCGGAAGTCTTGCTTCCTTCTCGGTGGGCGATAACGTGACGGTGGTGGACGACTATGCCTTTGCGGGCATCACGACGCAAAAGAACGATACCGAAGCCGCCGGCGAAGTTTTGTCGGGTTTGCCGACGAAATGGAAAAAAGAAAAATGGTATTTGACCGATAGTTCGTTACGTACTTTTCAAGTATCCGCTTCTTCGAAACTTTCTCAAATCGGTTCGTATGCGTTTTATCGTTGTTACGATTTATCTTCGGTGGTTTTGCCCGCCGTTATGACTTCCGTCGATTATTTGACTTATGAAGAGAGCGGTCTGGAAGAACTGACCATTCGTACGGCGGAAAGTTGCGCCTTAAAGTCTACGGACGGCGTCGTGTACTCGTCGGACGGCAAGAGTTTGGAATATTATCCCGTTTGCGGAAAAGAAAGATACGTCATCGCCAGCGGAGTAACCGAAGTCAAAAAGAATGCTTTTCGCGGAAACAAGAATCTGACGACCGTATACTTCCCCGCTTCCGTTGTACAGGTGGGGAATTCCGCTTTCTGCGACTGTGAAAAACTGACCGACGTTTCCTTTTTGTCGGGTTCTTCGTTGACGGGGATAGGGGATAGCGTATTTGCCGGATGTACGGCGTTAAAAAGTATTACGTTCCCCGAGAAATTGGTAAATTTCGGAGCGAGAGTTTTTGAAAAGGATACCGGTTTGGCGGAAGTCAATTTCAGCGGCTCGGCGGTAACGGGCTTCGGCGATTACGCCTTTTACGGTTGTACCGCTTTGACGGGTGCTTTGACGGCGGGCGGGGAAGTGCGTAGCTTCGTGATTCCCGCACAAGTAACCGCTATCGGCAACCATGCCTTTGAAAACTGCACCGCCCTTTCTTCTCTTACCTTCCAATCGGATGCCATTTTGCTGTTTGTGGGCGATTACGCTTTCTGCGACTGTACGGCACTCGGCAAGACGGATATACCCGCTTCGGTTCGGTATTTGGGCGATTACGCCTTCTGCGGACGGGAAGCAAGAATGTCTTTTACGTTGGCGCAGACCGATAACTATTCCGCTTTGC
Organism: Christensenella sp. UBA1782; assembly: GCA_002315475.1. Lineage (GTDB taxonomy): Bacteria > Bacillota > Clostridia > Christensenellales > DTU072 > CAG-1782. The sequence goes on from DCGI01000057.1 coordinate 2,292, forward strand.
AATATCTCGGTTCTTACGCCTTTGCCAACACGTCGCTGACGGGTTTCCAATTAAAGGAAGGGTATTTGAACGCCGATTCCACGATGACGACCTATCAAAAAGAAACGCCCATCGGCAAATACGTCTTTAAGGATTGTACGTTCTTGACCAAAATGGGATTCAGCAGCGTAGACGCGTACGATACCATTCCCGAAGGCTTTGCCTACGGTTGCACGCGGTTGACCGACGTCATTTTACAACAAAACATCAAAAAACTGGATAGCTACGCCTTTTACGGTTGTACCGCATTGAAGAACGTAACCTTCTCGCAAAATACCGAAGTTGCTTCGCAAATGATAGAAAGAATCGGCGATTATGCCTTTGCCGGTTGCGTTTCGTTGTTGAACGGAACCGACTTGACTCGCGTGTTGCCCGCTTCCCTCCGAGAAATCGGTGTGGGAGCTTACGAAGGTTGCACTTCGTTGCTTTCGGTGGATATTCCCGAAAATTTGGAAGCTTTGTCGCAAGATTGCTTCCGTAATTGTACCGCTTTATCCTACATTACGTACGATAATCCCGAACGGAACAAAATGTCCACTTTCGGCGAAAACTGTTTTGCTTACTGTACGAGTTTGGGCTTGACGCAAACGGCTACGGGTAGCAAAAATATTCCCGTTTCGTTGCCTTACAATTTGGCAAGCCGTTCTTCGGGCGGTTTCGTCAAAAATCCTTTCTACGGATGCAGTCAGGTATTCTCCTTTGCCTTCCCCGCAGGACATAACGATACCCTCGAAAACACGTTGACGGTCAAGGACGGTATCGTTTATCGGGATTCCGAAATTTACGCTTTCCCGACCGCCAAAATCAGTACCAGCGGTTCGGCAAACGTCGTCATTCCCAGTTCGGTATCGGTCGTACAGGAATATGCTTTCTACGGCTCCTATTTGCGCGTGTTGGAAGTGGCGGGGGACGATAATACGATTGTCTTTTTGAAAATCGGACAATATGCCTTTTCGGGTAGCAACCTGACGGAGGTTACCATTGGCAAGAGAGTAACCGAAATCGGTGCGCATGCCTTTGAAAACTGCAATTTAACGGCATTAACCATAGAAGAAGAGAGTTTGTCGACCAAGAGCGGCAGTCAAACGATCTATAACGTTTTGACCGTCGGCGATTACGCCTTTTCATCCACTACGCTCGCTTCGGTCGTGATTCCCGCTCGTGTAAAGGTACTGGGTGAAGGTGCTTTCCTCGATTGTTATAAACTATCTTCCCTCACGTTAAAAGACGGCGGGAACGAAACCCTTTCGATCGGCAAAAGGGTATTCAGCGGAGATAACGCTCTGTTGGACGTGATTTTCCCCGCCCGTCTTATCAAAATCGGCGACGGGGCTTTCCGCAAGTGCTATAACGTAAAAACCGTTACGTTCAACGCCGGTGCCAAAGATTTGGAAATCGGTGCGTACGCTTTTGCGGAAAACCATTCTTTGTACGAAATTTCGTTGCCGTCCAACGTCAAGACGTTGGGAACGGGCGTATTTTCCGGTTGTACCCGTTTGTATTACTTCTATTATCCCGAAGTGCTGACGCAGACGAGCGGAACGTTGTCGATTCCCGCCGAAGCCTTTTTAGGGGACGGAAACTTGAAGAATTTGACCATTCCCGCCTACGTTATCGCCATCGGCGAAAAAGCTTTTTACCGTACGAACGTGGACGCCGTTACGTTTGAAAACGGAACGGAAGAACTGACTATCGGCGAAAGTGCTTTTGCCGAAGCGAAGAATATAACGGCACTGTCTTTGCCCGATAACTGCGTGGAGGTCGGAAAAGACGCTTTTCGTGCTTCTTCCGTCGCAACGTGGACGTACGGAAGCGAAAAACATAACGGGACGGGTTTGACTATCGGCGAAGGCGCTTTTGCCGAAACGCCTTTGCGTACGGTCGACATCAACGCTCGTATTACGGCGGTCGGGAAAGGGGCGTTTGAAAACTGTACCGCATTGGAAACGGTCACTTTCGACGGTGACGGTTTGTTGATGAAAATGGAAGACGGAATGTTCCGAAACGACGTCAAGTTGTCGACGGTGACCGTCGGCGAATACGTAACCGAAATCGGAGAAGAAGCCTTCTCGGAGAGCGGCGTAGAAGAAATCACGTTGCCTTCCGTCGTCACTATCGGGCAAAATGCCTTTTTTGCATCGGCTTTGCGAGAAATTGCGTTGACGGATTCCCAAAAAATCGTGATAGGCAAGAGTGCTTTTGAAAAATGTACCAAACTGACGAGAGCCGAACTTTCCTCTTCGCAAGACGTGACGGTGGCGGACTTCGCCTTCGGCGGTTGTGCGGAGTTGGAAACGTTGGCTTTGACGGGGGATACCGTATCGGTCGGAAAAGGTTTTGCCTATTCGGCAACCTCCCTCTATACCGGCTTCTCGGTGACCGAAACGGGTACGAGCGCCACCCACCGCTACGCCATGGCGGATAACGTATTATACAATCGGAGCAAGACGGAAATCGTCTTCTATCCCGCCGGCAAGACGGGTTCTTTCATCGCTTTGGAAGAAACGGTGGAAACGGTAGGTGCTTACGCTTTCTACGGGAATACCTATTTGACGGGTATTTGGGTACAGTATGAAAACGGCTTGACGACGGCGGCGTTGGGTGAAAACGCTTTGGCTGAAACGGGCGACAGTTTGATTGTCTATACCTCGTCGAACCTTGTTTCCGTCTATAAAAACGATTGGGGTATCAGCAAAGTGCAAGCCTATTCGACGGAATTGGATTCCTTTGTTTTGACTTTGCAAAACTCCGGAAAGTATTACATTACGGGATATTTGGGCGAGGAAACGAGTTTGACCGTCCCCGGTTCCATAATAAAAGATAAAGATATTTACGAAATTACGGGTATCGGTAAAGACGCTTTCCGTAACAATAAGAAGATAGAAGAAGTCGTCATCGGCTCCGGTATCAAAACCATCGGAAACGGTGCTTTCCGCAGTTGTATCGCCTTGCGTACGATTACCGTCGGGAAAAACGTAACGGCCGTCAAGAACTACGCTTTCTACGATTGCAACGTTTTGCGTACCGTTCTGTTTGCGGCGGACAGCAGTGTGTCGAGTATCGGGGATTATGCCTTTGCGAAATGCGGCGCACTGGAAACGATGGAATTGCCCGAACGGTTAAGCTCTATCGGAGAATACGCTTTCTCGTACGATACGTCGCTTTCTTCCATTACCATGCAGGAGGGCTTACAAACGGTCAAACGGAACGCCTTTGAAGGGTGCGTGTCCTTGGAAAGCGTCGTGTTCCCTGCCGGCATCGAAACGCTCGGCAGCTCGGTATTCCGGAATTGCAGCGGTTTGATTTATATTCGTGTTTGTTCCGAAGTGGTACCGACGATAGAAACCAATACCTTTGACGGTATTTCCGACGGTGTGTATTATTTCGTACCCGGAAAGGTTTTGAAAGCCTACGGCTTGGACGCCGCATGGAGAAACCATATCGCCAAAATTCTATCCGCCGACTACATTTGTCAAGAGCCTTCCTTCGAAAAGTACGTTTTGGAACCGATGGAAGGACAGGAATATCGTTTGGTCGCGTATATCGGTTCGGAAGAAGACGTTACGATTTATTCCGAAGTTTCGGATACGATTCGTTGCGTGCAAATCGGAGAAAACGCTTTCGGGCCGTTCGTGAAGAACGTTCATATCGAAGAAGGAATCGTAGGCATCGAATCCAACGCCTTTACCTATGCGGTTCATTTAGAAACGGTGACGTTATCCTACACCGTCGAGAGTATCGGTGCGTACGCCTTTGCCGACCTAACCAAATTGCGTGCGGTGGAAGTGATACAAAAAGCCGATTATGTGGAGAAAACGGCGGAAGCTTCCGCCGAAAAGGAAGCTTGGACGGCAAGTGCTTACTTGAAGTACTATATCAAGAACGGTTCCGATTATATCACGCCTTCCGACATTTTCTCGGAAACGGCAACCTACTATAAAAAGATATGGATTTCCTATCTTACCGAGATTCGTGACCACGCCTTCTTTAACTGTACCGCTTTGGAACGGTTCGAAGTGCCTTCCGGCGTCAAAACAATTGACGAATACGCCTTCTCCTGCGACGAAGACAAGACGATGAACTTTACCGAAATTCTGTTTGCGCACGACGATTTGAACGGCAAGGGCGGTGCTTCGGTCAGTATCGGTGCTTATGCGTTTGCGCGGAATGTCAAATTGGAAACGCTGACGTTCAACGCCTACGTTTCCTACGTGGGAGAAGGGGCGTTTCGTGATTGCACCACGTTAGTCAGTTTGTATTTGAATTACGCCACCGACAAAATCGCCACTTACAAAACGACCGACGTTCCGTACGGAGCGAAGGAAATCTTTGCAAACTGCGATAAACTTTGTATTATTCTGCCGAGCGGAGAAGCGTTAAACGCATATAAATCGGCATGGACGTCGAAGGGTATCGGCACGTTCGACTGTAACCGTTTATTCGAGAAGACCTACGTCGTTTCTTATTCGTACGGCGGCGAGGACATGGGAGAATTCGTGTTCAGTATCATTTCGAGCGGCAAGGCGACTTTGATTTCTTACCTCGGTAACAAAAAGTCGGTAGTCTTCCCGTCGTCGGTCGTATTACCGGGGGCGACGACGGAGAGTTATAAAGTGGTTCGTATCGGCAGAGAAAACAACGGAAGTACCACGTACGTCAACGGAAACGTCATTTCCGATACGGTGGAAGAAGTGACCGTTCTTTCCACGTCGCTTGGCTACGAGCAAACCATCGGTGCCGATGCGTTCCGCGGGTGTAAAGGCTTAAAGAAGATTACCGTAGAAGGTACCATGTTGGAAAGTATCGACGCCGCCGCCTTTAAGGATTGCGTACGGTTGGAAACGGTTATTTTACCGCGTTCCCTTGCGACCATCGGGAAAGAAGCCTTTGCCGGTTGCGTCAGTTTGGAAGGCTATTATACGGCTGAAAACAAAGGACTTTCTATCGGAGAACCCGAAACCTTCTCCGCCAACGGCGTCAAACTGGTCATCGGAGAGAGTGCTTTTGCTTCCTGTACGGGCATGACGAAGTTTATTTTGTTACCGCAGATGAACGTCATCGGTAACCACGCCTTTGACGGATGCAAAAACTTGACCGAAGTCGTCTATAAAGACAACATGTACGATCAAGACAGAGGCGGGACGGTACTCGGCAAAGAGTCGCTTTGCCTTGCTTCTATCGGAGAATATGCTTTCAGCGGGACGAACCTCTATGACTTGCAAGTACCCGAAACCGTTTCGTCTATCGGCAACTATGCGTTCAGTGCCTGTCAGAACCTCAGTGCGTTGTATCTCTACCGCCTGAGCAGTGAGTTCGGCAACAGAACGACGACGGAAAAGAACGTATTTTACGGCATCACCAAGAACGTTATTAAGATATTCGTACCCGACGAAAAGAGCGATTATGCCAATATGGTGGGTTGGAACACCGAAAAGAGAACGGCTGTCTTGTTGAGAAACCTCGTCGAAGTGGAAGTGAACGGCGTCAGCGAGAAGTACGCGTATGAAATAAACGGTTCGGCTACCGACAGTTCTACACTGACGTTGACCGCTTATCTCGGGACAAGTGCCGAAGTGGAGATTCCTACCCAACTGACCGTACAAGTCAGCGGCGAACCCAAAAGCTTCTATGCGGTGGCTGTTTCGGCATATTTCGGAAACTCTTACATGAAAAAAGTCGTTTTCCCGCAAGACAGTCACGTTACTACGGTCGGAGCTTTCTCTTTTGCACAGTGTCAAAATCTGCAAGAAATCCATTTGCCCGGTTCGGAAGCGGACAGCTATGTGATGCGTGAAATTTCCACCGACGTGACCATCGGGGAATATGCCTTTGAAAATTGTACCTCTTTGCAAGACGTCCACATGCCGCTTTCGATACGGTCGTTACCGACCGGTATTTTCTACGACTGTACCGCTTTGGAAGAATTGACTTTACCGGCAAGTATCGGACAAAATACCGACTTCGTCATCGGAGCGTCCGCCTTCTACGATTGCTACAAATTGGCAAGACTGCGTATCCTGTTTGCCTACCCGTTGGAAGCCAAGACCGTTTTGGGTGCCAGTGCTTTCGTCAATGCGGGACGGGACGTAGGCGTGCGTACGGAGAACGGAAAGACCACGAGAAGCGGTCTGAAAATCATCGTTCCCGGTGCCAGCTATGAAAACTATTCGGGGCAATGGCAGAGCAACAACGCCACCTATTTCTATTCCGTTTATTCCGATGCCGAGTTGTTCGGGGACTATTTGATTTCGCACTCCCAAGACGGCAAGGACGTGACGCTTGTACAGTATTTGGGAAGCAGCGACGTCATTGCTTTGTCCGACTTGAACTTCTCGGGTGAAGAATTGACGAAGCTTGCGGACGGATGCTTCGTCGGAGACGATATATTGGTATCTTATAACGATATGACTCTACGCTACGGTCGGGACGGCTGGACGCTCGTAGCCTTTACGGGGACGGAAATAGACACGAATGCGGTTAAGGTTTTGGGTTTACCCATCCTTGCCGATGAAACCAAAGAAACGGAGGAATAATATTATGAACACGTATACGGCGGATATTGCGGGGCGCAAAGTGGATTTGCCCGTTTATACGATAGGAGAGAATTTATCCATTGCTTTTTTTAACTTGCACGGTGCTCAGGAATTAACCGAATTCTGTGCCGAAAAGCTCGCCGAAAAAATCGGAAAGACCGAAGCCGAAGTGGTACTGACTGCCGAAAGTAAAGGATTACAACTGGCGCATTGTATCGCAAGAAATCTCGGACAAGACTACTATGCGGTGGCAAGAAAGAGCAAAAAACTCTACATGCAGGACGGTATCGAAACCACCGTACAATCCATTACGACGGCGGGTTCGCAAACCTTATATCTCTCGGCACACGACGTCAACTTGTTAAAAGGCAAAAAAGTAGCCGTCGTCGACGACGTGATTTCGACGGGAGGGAGCTTGCTCGCTTTGGAAAAGCTCGTCGAACTTTCGGGCGGAGAAATCGTAGCGAAAGCTTTTGTTTTGGCGGAAGGCGACGCAAAGAATCGCAAGGACGTCATGTTCTTAGGAACCATACCTCTGCTTTAAGATAAGGAAGGATGGAAGTTTTTTCACTCGGGAGCGGTTCCAAAGGGAATTGCATGGTTATCACCAACGGCAAAAATCACGTTATGATTGATGCGGGTATCGGCTATCGTCCGATGACGGCGAAGCTTGCGGAGATAGGACTTTCTTTGTCCGATATGGACGCCGTACTCGTTACGCACGAACACAGCGACCATATCCGTTCTTTGCCGGAAGTTTCCGTTTTGGTGCCCGTATTCAGTCATGCGGATACCTTAGATGCCGCAGGCAGGTGTATACAGATACCATACGAACGGACGAAAGAAATCGACGAAAGCGGTTTTTCGCTCGGTTCGTTTGACATTTTGCCTTTCCGTATCAACCACGACGCCGCCCATCCGCTCGGATTCGTCGTTCGGGATGAAAAAGATTCCGTTTGCTACATGACGGATACCGGCTATATCAGTAAAGGCATGATGGAAGTGGCGAAAGGTTGTAAAAAAATCGTATTGGAAAGTAATCACGATAAAGATATGTTGCAACGGGGATGCTATCCGCAGGTTCTGAAGAAGCGCATACTGTCCGACAGAGGACATTTGTGTAATGCCGAAACGGCTCTTTGCGCCATGGATTTTGTGTCGGCGGGTGCCGAACAAATTTTGCTTGCGCATCTAAGCGAAAATAATAATTTGTCCGAGCTTGCCTATTGGACGACGCGTTCGTACTTAGACCGTTGCGGCGTGGAAAGGAATGCGGTGACCATTCGAGTTGCCACCCAAAAGGAAACGGTGCATTTGCTATGAAGAAGATAGAAGACAGACAGTTTTTCAGCGTGGTGTGCTACGCCATAGCTTTATTTGTCGGGACGGTCGGTTCCCTCGCACTTTCGGCATACTTTACCGAAAGCAACAATACCTATATCTTTTTGAATTTCACCATACCGCAAGTTTGTTACGTTGCGTCGGTTGTGATTTTAGGAAAACTGCAAGGGTACGGCGGTAAAGACTTTTTGCAAAAAAAGAACGTGAAAGCAAGCGGCTACCTACTCGCCCTTTTGATAGGACTCGGGACTTTTGCCGTTGCGCTCATGCCCAATCAGGGTATTCAAATTCTTTTACAAAAAATCGGCACGAGTGCAACGGTGACGGTACCTACCTTCGATACGCCCGTCGATTACGTTTTGGGGGTGTTGACCATTTGTATCCTTCCCGCCCTCGGAGAAGAACTGCTGTTTCGTAAAGTTTTCTGCGACGGACTGCGCGGAGCGAAGGAGTACAAAATCGTTTTGCTCGGCGGATTGTTTTTCAGTTTGTCCCACTTGAATCTTGCACAAACCGTTCACCAATTCGTTTTGGGATGTATCCTTTGTTTTCTATATATTCGCACCGAAAACATAACGTTGACGATGGTGGTACATTGTATCAACAACGTACTTGCCTTGTTTATCGAAGAAATGACCGGTGCCGATTTTTGGAGAAGTTGGATCGTACTCGGCATAGCGTTTGTGATAGGGTTCGTCTTGTTGGCGGTGAGTCTGTTGCTTCTAAGGAAGTTTTTCCCGAAGAAGGAAGAAACCGGCACAAAAATCAAAAAACCTACGGTGATTTTGCTGGGTATTCTTGGCGTGCTTTGGGGTATAACCGTTGTTGCCGGATTATTGTAAGGAGTAAAATGTCGAAAACTTTCAAAACTTGTACCATCTTTTTTATATCGGCATTGTCGTTGGTTTTGAGCCGTATGATTGTTACCTACATCGATCTCGGCGAGTATTTGGTTACCATTATTTTTTCGGTTATGGTACAGATTCTCGGCATGGGCATCGTTCCGATGCTTCTGTATCGTTTTTGGGTGAAAGACAACGTCATGACGGGTTTTTATATGCGTGAAAAAGTACATCCCGCCGTTTATTTGCTTGCCGTCGCGTTAGGGTTGTTCGTGCATTTACTGATTATGGGTAGCGGTTCTTTGTTCGCTATCCTCTTAAAACTGTTGGGATATAAATATACGATAGGTTCCGACGTCGTGTTCAGTAACGTGGGTGTGTTGGTTTTGGAAATCATTACCGGTGCTATTTTCCCTGCCATATTTGAGGAAATGAATTATCGGGGAATGGGTATGCAAATGCTTTCCAACGTCAAGAGCGACCGAAAAGTCATCCTGCTTACGGCACTTCTATTCGGGTTGGGACATCAAAACGTTGCACAGACAGGGTATGCGTTCGTGGCGGGGTTGGTCATAGGCTATATCGCCGTCAAGACGAAAAGCATCTTTCCGGGAATGATTATTCACTTTATCAACAACGCACTCAGTGCGATGATTTCCTATTCCGAACAGCATGACGGCGCGTTGGCAAACGTACACGAAGCCCTTTGTTCCATCGTCTTCCAAAACGTCATCATGGTCATCATTTTCACGTTGTTGGACGTCATTTTGGTGGTTTTGTTGCTACGTTATATCGGGAAGTTAAGTACCCCGAAAATAACGGAACAGATACCCGAAGGACAGTATTATTATCCGGACAGAATGCAGTATATCGACGATTTGTTCGGCTTTCCGTCGGTGCCGACCGAAAAGAAACCCACGCATAAAAAAGTGCATTATTCGGAATACGCCTTTTTGTTCGCTACCTTTGTATTGATGATATTGAATACGCTTTTTACGTTTGTTTGGGGATTGTGGCGGTGATAAAAGTCAATATCGTGGCAGTCGGTCGACTGAAAGAAAGTTTTTTCGAAGAAGCGGTTGCGGAGTACGTCAAACGGCTTGCTCGGTTTTGTTCGGTAAAAGTGATGGAAATCCCCGACGGCAAAAGTCCCGAAGCCGAAGGGGCGGAGATTTTGAAAAAGTTGACGGGTTGCGTGATTCTTTGCGACGTGCAGGGAAAACTGATTTCTTCGGAAGATTTGGCGACCATAATCGATACCAAAGTCAGCGGCGGAAAAAGCGAACTGACCTTCGTTATCGGCGGGAGCGAGGGACTGAGCGAAGCGGTCAAAAAAGTCGGCGAGGAAAAAATTTCCTTCGGCAGGGTTACCTTTCCGCATCGGTTGATGCGCGTCATTTTGGCAGAACAGGTGTATCGAGCTTTTACCATACTCAACGGTACGCCGTATCATAAATAAGGTTTTTGCCGCATACGGTAAAACGTATGGGTGCAAAATGAAAAAAGAAAGTATAGGAACGACTGCCTTCGGTCGTGAAATCCCCCTGTTTCGTTCGGAAAGAGAGGATGCCGCAGTACTTCTCGTGGGCGGTATCCACGCAAGAGAATGGATTACGTGCGACCTTTTGGAAACGCTTACGGCAAGTGAAAAGGTTACCATCGACCACGTTCCTTGTTTGAATCCCGACGGAGTTGCGTTGGCAAAATACGGACTTTCTTCGGTGGAACGGAAGGAAGACCGCGACCGTCTGGTACGCTTAAACGGGGGAGAAGACTTTTCTCTGTGGAAAAGTAACGGCATGGGCGTAGATATTAACGTCAATTTCGACGCCGATTGGGGGGAGGGTAAAAAGAATCTTACCACCGCCGGCAGAGAAAATTATATCGGCGTTTCTCCCGAAAGCGAACGGGAAACGCAGGCGGTTTGTGCGTTGATTCGTCGACGACGATACAGCCTCGTCGTCTGTTACCACTGTTTGGGAGAGGAAGTCTATTGGGGGTACGATTGGAATTTTCGCCACTACGAGGAAGCCAAACGGTACGCCGATTTTTTGGGGTATGAACTCACCCGCAGCGAAGGCTCGTGCGGCGGCTTAAAGGATTGGTACTGCACGCATTTTGCCGGTCTCGGCTTGACCGTCGAAGTCGGCAAGGACGATTGGGGACACCCCTGTCCGCAAGAAAAATTAAAAGAACTGTCGGCAACTCATCGGGGAAGCTTGGCGCTATTGGAAGAAACGGGAGGACAACTTGCACGAAAGATTCATGGAGGAAGCCATTAAACAGGCGAGAAAAGCCTTTGAGGAAGAAGAAATCCCCATCGGCTGCGTTATCGTGTGTGGCGATAAAATCATAGCCCGAGCGAGAAATTCCAAAATCAAGGATAACGATTCTCTTGCCCATGCCGAACTGAAAGCCATACGGAAGGCACAAAAGAAACTCGGCACGAAATACCTATACGACTGTACTCTCTACGTGACGGTAGAGCCTTGCGCCATGTGTGCGGGAGCATTGGTAAATGCGAGAGTCGGGAAACTTGTTTTCGGTGCAAAGGAACCCAAAACGGGTTGTTGCGGAAGTTTATACAATATCGTCGCCGACGAAAGGCTGAATCATCGGATTCCGACGGAGAGCGGTATATTACGGGAAGAATGTGAAAAAATCATGAAAGAGTTTTTTGTGAAAAGGAGAAACGTATGATAGTGGTCGGATTGGGAAATCCCGGAGAGGAATATGCGGATACTCTGCATAACTGCGGGTTTTGCGTGTTGGATGCCTTAGCGAAAAAGGTGGATAAAAAGCCGTTGAAAGCCGAATGTGACGCATTGACGTGCGTCTTGCAAATCAACGGTGAAAAAATTGTTCTTGCCAAGCCGTTGACGTACATGAACAACAGCGGTCTTGCCGTCAAGAGTCTGCTTGCTCGCTATAAGATGACGCCGGAAGAATTGATCGTCATCTACGACGATATTGATTTACCTCGGTTTACTTTGCGTGCGAGAGCGTCGGGGAGCAGTGGGACGCATAACGGTATGCGGAGCGTCGTTTCGTCCGTCGGTACCGAAAAATTCAAGCGTATCCGCATCGGCGTAGGCAGAAATCCTTTTGATTTGAAAGATTACGTTTTGAGTAAGTTCTCGAAAGAGGATAAACCGCACTTCGAAGAAGTTTTTGCGAAGGCGGCGGACTTTTTGTATGCTTTTTTACAAAACGGGGATTGGGATAAATTGATGAGAGAGGCAAATTCCGATAAAAATGCTTGATGAACTGTTTTTTCCGCAAGAGGGAGTTTTTTCCGAAGTCCACAAGGCTCTGGACGGTAAAAAGAATGTCGGCGTTTTCGTGGGCAGCGAGAATGCACGTTACCATATCACCGCTTTTCGCAAAAAACCGTTTTTATATATAGCAAGCGATTCCGCTTCGGCGAGGAGAGCGTACGAGCGTATTTACGAGTATGGCGGAAACGTGGAGTTGTTTCCCGAGCGGGAAGACGTGCTTATCAAAAGAAAGGCGGTGGATTACGGCTTGCTCGCTTTGCGTATGCGCTTGTTATACGCTTTTTCGCAAGGTACCTCCCTCGTCGTTACGGCGGAAACCCTTTTGCAGCGGTTCCCGAAAAAGGAACGTTTTTTACGGGCGATACTCACCTTTGAAGTGGGGAAGAGTATCGACACGTACGACCTCGGCGAAAGGCTGGCTGCCTCCGGATACCGTGGGGGCGGGGTGGACGGTCAGGCGACCTTCGGGATTCACGGAGAGACCGTCGACATTTGGCCGTTAGGCTCGGAAAACCCCTATCGCATCCTTCTTTTCGATTGCGAAGTGGAATCTATTCGCAAATTAAATCCCGAAACCTTGATGAGCGAAGGAAACGAGGAGTCCCTTTGCGTGTTTCCCGCAACCGATATGTTTATCACTGATGGGGAAGCCAAAAAAATTGTTTTGGTATCCCAAAAGTGCCGAAAGAACGCTCCCAATGTCATTAACGAAGTGGGAAAAGAAGCCGAAGAAAAACTATTATTGAATCCGTCTTCTCCCCTAAACACTTTCTTTTTGCCGTTCTGTAAAGAAACGACGGATTGCATTTATTCCTATTTGCCGTCAGACGGGATTATCGTTTTGGACGATTCCAGACAGTTGGAAGACAAGGTAAAGCTGTTACTGAATACCTTCCGTATGCGTGTGGAATCCATGAAGGGTTCTTCCTTATATACCATTCATAAAGACGCCGTTTTACGGGAAGAACAGATTATGAACTTTTCCGCACCCGTTCTCGGATTCGACCGTCTTACGGGAAGAACGGGCATGTTTCGTCCGCAGGAGATATTCAGTATCAACGCCCGTTCTTTGCCTCCGTTTTATACCGATATGGAAAACTTTTTCCGAGAGATTGCGGCGCAGAACCAAGCCGGCGTCAAAATTCGCATTTACGTATCCAACGAAATCGGGAAAAAATCCATGACCGAGGCTTTGACCGATCATGGCATCGGGGTACAAACTTCTTCCCCTACCGCCGTTTTGTCGGTGGAGGTCGGTATCGTGTCGTACGGTTTTCTGTATCCGACCGAAAAGTTACTGTGCGTCGGTATCAACGATATTTCCAGAAAAACGGTATCCGTTTATAAATCGGAAGAACATAAACGGGTGGTTTTCGAGTTGCCGGAAAAAGGGGATTACGTCGTACACGAGAAGCATGGTATCGGTATCAGCGAGGGCATGCAGAGACTCAAAACCATTTTGGGAGAGTATGACTATTACGTGATTCTTTATAAGGACGACAGCCGTCTGTACGTCCCTGCCGACCAGCTCGGCAAGGTACAAAAGTATACCGGTTCCGACAAACCCGCTCTGCATCGGCTCGGTGGTGCCGACTTTGAAAGAGTCAAGAAGAAGGTACGGGCGAGCGTCAAAGAAATGGCGTTCGATTTGCTGACTTTGTATCGCTCCCGTTACAATAAAAAAGGGTACGTTTATCCGCCCGATACGGTTTGGCAAAAGGAAATGGAAGACGACTTCGAATACACCGAAACGGAAGATCAAATCAACGCCGTCCGAGATATAAAAGCCGATATGGAAAGCGGCAAAGTCATGGACAGATTGCTTTGCGGGGACGTCGGATACGGCAAAACCGAAGTCGCCCTTCGCATCATCTTCAAAACCGTTTTGGAGGGGAAGCAGGCGGCGTTTTTGGCACCTACCACCATTTTGAGTCAACAACATTATAATTTAGTTTGCGCCCGGTTTAACAAGTATAAAATTAAAGTTGTGCAATTATCCCGTTTCGTGCCCCAAGACGTACAGAAAAGAAACCTAAAATCTATAGAAAGCGGTGAAGCGAGCGTTATTATCGGGACGCACAGACTGCTTTCGCAGGATGTGGTGTTCCATGACTTAGGCTTATTGGTGCTTGACGAAGAACAACGTTTCGGCGTCGAACAAAAAGAGAAATTAAAACTGTTCCGTAATCAAGTCAATATATTAAGTCTTTCGGCTACGCCCATCCCGAGAACGCTGCATATGTCGTTGTCGGGGATTCGGGATATTTCCACGTTGGAGACGCCGCCGCAGGACAGACTCCCCGTAGAAACCTACGTGGCGGAATACAGCGACGACTTATTGAAAGATGCCGTCGAAAAAGAACTGGCTCGGGGCGGACAGGCTTTCATATTATATAATCGCGTGGAGGGGTTGGATAAGTTTGCCGCCAAGGTGGAAGAAATCTTAGGTTCCGACGTATCGGTAACCTATGCACACGGGCGCATGGACGAGGGACAGACGGAAAATCGTATTCGGGACTTTTACGAAGGCAGGGTAAAAGTTTTGGTGTCCACCACCATTATCGAAAACGGCGTAGACATACCCAACGCCAATACCCTTTTCGTCATCGGATCCGAACGGCTCGGGCTTTCGCAGATGTATCAACTTCGAGGCAGAGTGGGCAGAAGCAACGTTTTGGGATACGCTTATTTTACCATACCGAAAGATCGAGTTTTGACGACCGACGCCATAAAACGTTTGGAGGCGGTCACCGATAACACCCGGCTCGGAAGCGGATTCAGTATTGCTTTGCGAGATTTGGAAATTCGAGGGGCGGGAAACGTCCTCGGAAAAGAGCAACACGGACAGATGGTCAAAGTGGGATACGAGATGTACTTGAAGCTTGTCAAAGAGGGCATTGACGAATTGCAGGGTATTGCTTCCGCCATCGACCGCAATACCGAAGTGAAAGCGGAAGGGAATTTTGTGTTGGACGAAAAAAGTATTCCCGACCAACGTGCCAGAGTGGCTTTTTATAAAACGGTTTCCACCCTTTCGACGTTGGAAGAAGGAAAAGCGTATTTCCGCCGTTTGAAAGAACTGTACGGGAAACTGCCCGACAATACCGAGAGCATCTTAAAAGTTTCCATCGTTAAGAACATGGGGAACAAGGCGGGAGCCAAGACCATTCGCATCGGACCGGTTTGCGATATTCAATTTTTTGATTCTTCCTGTCTTACCGACGAACACTTGTTCGAAGCAATGGAGTTTTATAAGGGGCGTGCGGTTTTGACACCGTCCGATACGCCTACGGTTACGTTCGCCACGCCGAATTTAACCATGCCCATGAAAATCAATTTGATTCTGCAATTTTTGGGAAAAATGTTAAAGTAAAGGTTGCTTTCGACGTCCAAGAGGGCGGGGAAGACACGTTCTCCCCCGCACCCTCGTTTGCAGCGGATTTTCCGTTCGGGAACGGAATGAAACTTTTATTGTATTATTATATAATAAAATAAGATTAGTTTCTATTATTTACTTGATTTCGAAGCGTAAGTGTTGTATACTCTTATGAGATATTGCCGTATTCTGCGGCTAAGGAGATAATCATTGATGAAAAAGAAAACATTAGTTGTATTTGTTTTACTCATTTCCTTGATTGCGTGCATAGCATTGACCGGTTGTTCTTTGGTTCGGTTGAACGAAGAAAGACAAGCCAACCGTATCATGGCGACCGTTTCGCAAGAATTGGATTTGAATGCCGCCGCCAAAGCGAAGTTGAACGAACTCGGTATTTCCGATTATAACGTTTCGTTGAACATTACCCGTCGCGAACTGATTTCCAACGTGAACTATGCGGTTAATTATTATTCGCAATTATATTCGCAATACGGTCTGACCTATTCGTACGACGCGGAAACCGTTTTGAACGATACCCTGGATTCCATGCTTTCCGAAAAGTATTATGTCGTCAAGGCTATGGAAAAATTGTTGAACAACACTTCTTCCGGTCGTTTGGATACCATGTATATGGTGGTTTGTAAAGACGATTATATTGCAAAATACGGATATACCGTTGCGCCCGAAGGCGTGTTGACCATGTCCGAATGGTATAACGCCATGAAGACGGTCGAAGACACCTTGCAAGAACAAATCGACGAATACGTAGCCGATGAAGAAGAGGATACGCGCGATATAGAAATCAGCGACGCCGACGACGCCATTTCCGCTTTATACCAAGACGGATACTTTATGAGCGGAATCGCCGTAGCGCATAAGGTTTTTGAAAACGGAGAAGAAAAGAAGGACGACGACGGCAACAAGGTTTACGCCGACGGACTGTATCAGGATTCTTTCGTCGTACTCGGGGAAGACGAAAGCGAAGTCGATTATGAAAAAGTTTATGCGAAAATCGAGATGAAGAAAGAGGGCGTGCAGGAAGCCAAGTACGTGTACCGTCCCATTTCGGAATCCTCTATGACTTTGGAAGAAGTGGAAGACGCCAAGTTCGTCAGTGCCTATATTACCGTAAAATCCGCTACGGTTTCTTACACCGGCAGAATTGCCGCCGAAGTTACCGAAGAAACGCCGGACGGATACACCTCGCAGGAATTTACCTCCGATAAGGTGGAATATCAAGCGGTTTCCGCTCGTTCCGCTTATAGCGAAGCCGAAGAAGAAGACGTCGACTATTTGGAAGACGCCGCCGTACGGTATGCCAGCAAAGCCGTTTGGACGGACGTACTCGCCACCTATAATAAAGCAGAAAAGACTTTTGACGAAGACGCGCAGGGCTACGATGCAAGCTTAGCCGCCATTTATTCGGAAGGTGCTTTTAAGACGGTTTACGAAACCTATGCCTCTGCCGCCGAAAAGGAAGCTTATCGTAAGCTTCGCAGCACGTTGACGTCCGCCAATATCGGCTACAGCGAGACCGCTCCCGAACAAGACGCCGAAAACTACGAAGAAAAGTTAAAGAACTATAACAATTATAATGGATTGTATTACTATTATGTAGAACAATTCAACAGCGAAATTCTTTCCGCCGTACAATACGAAATCGGCGAAGAAGTAACCGATCCTACCGATGCCGAAATCGAATCGGAATACAGGACGCTCGTAAAACAAGACTACGCCAAGTATGACGAATTGGGTTATACCGATCAGATTTCGGAATTCTTCAAAGACAGCGACAAAGCCATCACCGATATTTCCGGCGTTTACACCGTACCGCTCACCGCTTTGTTAAAATCCACCTATAAAGTGGACGCCACCGATAAGTCCTATGCGGCTTTGTTTGAAGGCGGCGAAGTCAAAGCGGGATTTGAAAAATACTTCGTGCAAGACGAACAAGGAAAAGTGGTGACCGATAAGGACGGCAAGTACGAAATGTACTATGCTTACGATAACGAAGACGGAACCTATACCATCAACGCTTTCTTCGTGGCACACATTTTGTTCAAGTTCGATAACGTCAGCGGTCTTGCCGATAAGGTAACCGCAGCCATCAAGGATAACAGCCATGAAGACGAATTAACGAAACTGGCTTTCTTCGTGGAGTCCTTAAAGACGGTCATTCAACAAGAAGGTTATGCGAAGGAAGGAGGCGAGGTGCTTGCCGACGTATTTGAAGTGGACGAAGACGGAAACATAAAATACAGTACGGTAGAAGACGCTCTCGACCGCATCAATACCGCCGTGGAAGCAAACGGCATTTCTTACGAAAGCATTTTGAAAGCGTTTTTGGAACAAATGGTTCTCTTTAACGACGATAGCGGTGCCATCAGCAATTCCGGATACTTGATTTGCTCGGGATTGGATACCGGATTCATGCAGGACTTTGCCGATACCGCTCGGGAAGTATACTATAATTTGTTCGTAGCGGGTGTGGATTTGACCGACTATACGGGATTAACCGACATAAAAGACCTTTTCGGAAAAGGGTACACCTCTTACGGTATGCACTACGAATACGTCTGCTTTGCTCCGTATTTCAACGTAAAATTGGAAAAGATGACGGTGGGAAGCGACGAAGTGTATTATCTCAACAGCAAGACGCCTTTGACCATAGCCAAAGAAGGAGAGGAACAGACCACCCATTACGATACCCTCAAAGAAGAATTGCTTTCCACCAAGAAGGATAACGCATATTCCAATTGGAAAGCCGAATTTACCGATGAAATCATCGAAAAGGCTACCAACAAGAACGAAAAGCAATATGACAAACTCTTAGACGAAATGACTGAGGACTAAGCCGCTTGGAATTCGATATTGAACTCGTCGGCAAGGTGGGGAGCATGGCTCTCATCAACCAAGAACATGACGACATAGACTATAATATCATCGCACGAATCGGTCGCTCCCTGCATCCCGGTATGATTTGGGTTACCAGCGGAGCCGCCGAAATCGGACGACTCGACTATTTGCAACGGACGGGAGTGGAACTTGTCGGCGATGCCGAGGAGGTCAAAGCCGATTATGCCGCACAGGGACAAAGCGTCCTAATGACGCAATACCGTCAGTTTACCGACAGTCGGTACGGCTTGCGACAGATTCTCGTCGAACACTACCACTTTAACGACGAAGCCAAAAAAGAGCATTTGAAAAACGTTCTTTTGCGATGTAAAGGACAAAACGCCATTCCTATTATCAATTATAACGATCCCGTCAGCGACGAAGAGGTCAGAAAAATGGAAATAAGGACGTTGCGTTCTTCGAGAGGCAAGGCGGTGGAATGTGTGGATAACGACGAAACCGCCAGTCAAATCGCTTGCCTCGTCAAACCTAAATATTTGGTGATTTTGACGGGGGTGGACGGAATTTACCGGAATAAAAACGACAGCAGTACGCTGATTCGGGAAATTCGAGGAAAGGACGTTCCGGAAACGCTGGAAGCTATCGAATACTATCGAAACTTCTGCGACGGTGCGAGCCGAACGGGTGCGCACGGGGCGAGAGCCAAACTGGGGTATATCCAAGAGCCGATCAAGAACGGCACCACCGTTTTCATCGCCAACAGTCGATACAGACTGAACGATATCGTCGCGGGCATCGTGCCGAGCACGAAAATATATGTAGACTGAAAAAGGGCGTTATTGCCCTTTTTTTGTAAAATAAAGGAGGTTTTTATGAAGAAGAAGATTGTGGTAACACTATGTACCCTACTGCTCGTTTTGTGTCTGATTTCGGGACTTGCGGCGTGCGGGGAAGCCGAAAAAGGGGACAGCTATTCGAGCGGAGAATACACCGGTGAAAACGCCGAATCGACCGAAGGCGAAAGCATCGCCGTAACCGAAGACCGGCTGATAGTCTATACCGTCGAAGAAAATATTTCGGTGAAGGATATTACCGCGACGGTAGCGAAATTGACCGCAAAAGCGACCGAATTGGGCGGATGGGAAGAATCTTCTTATCTGAACGAAAACGGCTATGCTACGATTCGATTTCGGATTCCGACGGTCAAACTGGAAACCTTTTTGAAGAGTTTGGAAGGGGAAGGTACCGTCAATAACAAGCGGGTATATACCGAAGATATTACTGCGCAATACACCGATGCCGTCGCTAAAAAAGAAGTGTACGAGTCCCAACTCGCCGCCTATAAAAAGCTTTTGGAAGAAGACGATTTGACGTTGAGCGAGGTGATGACCATCACCGATAAAATCAACCAAATTCAAGCCCAAATCGAAGCCATGAGCAAAAGAATAACCGGATACAAAAATCAAGCGGAATACAGCACGGTAGCTATTACCGTCTATCAGCTCGGTACCTACGTAGAACCCGATTATTGGACGGAATTGGGACAACTGTTGCAGGACAGCGGTTCCAGCGTTTTCGTGTTCTTAGGGGGCGTTTTGAAAGTGCTCGTTGCCATATTGCCCTATCTCGGATTGATTGCCGTTTGCTTCGGATTATACGTGTTGATTAAGTTTATTATCTGTAAAATCGCCAAGAAGCCTTTCGGGTTGTTTGTCGCCGCAAGAGCCAGACACAAGGCAAGAAAGGAAAGAAAACAAAAATAATTTTTTCACCGACAAAAAAAGAGGGACATTTTTTGTCCCTCTTTTTTTATGATTTTTATAAAAAATCAACTGAGTTTCATATCGTTAACGGAACACATTTTTGCGTAGATTCCGCCTTTTTCAATCAATTCCGTATGGGTGCCTTGCTCTTGAATTTTGCCGTTTTGCAACACTAAAATGGTGTCTGCTTTCATGACGGTGGAAAGGCGGTGGGCTATGACGATTACCGTACTTTTCCCGTTCAGCGACTCGATGGCTTGTTGAATTTCGGCTTCCGTTTCGTTATCGACGGCACTGGTCGCTTCGTCCAAAATCAAAACGGGTTTGTTACGAAGGATGGCTCGAGCGATGGCGATTCTTTGTTTTTGTCCTCCCGAAAGTCGGGTGCCTCGCTCTCCGATTTTGGTTTGGTAACCTTCGGGCATAGCCGTAATAAAACGGTCGCAACGTGCCATTTTCGCCGCCTCATAGACTTGTTCGGGCGTGGCGTTTTCGGCGCCGTAAGCGATGTTCTCGTAAACCGTTCCGTTGAATAAAAATACGTCTTGCAAGACTACGGAAAGATTGTTTCGTAAGGAGGCGAGCGTGATGTCTTTCACGTTGTGTCCGTCCAGTAAAACGGCACCGTCGTCTACGTCGTAAAAGCGCTCCAACAAGGAAATGATCGTGGTCTTTCCCGCTCCCGTTCCGCCGACGATGGCGACGGTTTTTCCGCGCGTCGCTTCAAAGGAAACACCGTCCAAAACGGGTTCTCCTTTTCGATAGGAAAAGCGTACGTCCCGAAAGGTAACATTCCCGACTGCGTTATCCAGAGGAACGGCGTTTTCGGAATCCATAATCTCCAGTTCGGTATCCAAAAGTTCAAAAACTCTGTTCGCCGACGCTCTCGCCGTAGCGATGTCTTCGACGATCCTGCCTAAGGTGGAAAGGGGGGTGTAGAACATACTGAGATAGACGAAGAAACCGACGATGTCGGCGGCGGAAAGGGTATCCTTGAGGGCGAGGGTTCCGCCCAGTCCGAGAACGATGGCGGTACCCATCGAAATGACACATTCCACAGACGGTTGATAGATGCCGTTTGCGAAGTTTGCGCGGATGTTGATGGCGGAGTATTCTTTGGCAAATTCCCGCATGGTGCGGTACTCTTTTTCTTCCTTGCCGAAAGCCTTGATTTCCCGTATGCCCGAGACGCGATCTTGCAGGTGTCCCGTCAGTTCTCCGAGGAACGCCCGATTCTTGTTAAAGAGGGGTTTGACACGTTTGGAAAACTGCGTACTGAGCAGTACGGTCGCGGGTACGGGAATCAGCGTTATGGAGGCGAGGACGGGGTTGATAAGGAAGATGCGGACGGTGACGAAAAGAATGATGACGATGCCCGAAAAGAGGTCGGGCAAAGAGTGTGCTATCAAAGTTTCCAGCTCCCGACTGTCGTTTATGGTGCGGCTCATGATTTCCCCCGTCGAACGGGAGGAAAAATAACGCATGGGCAATTCTTCCAGTTTTCGGAAACATTGCAGCGTGGTGTCCGCGACGAAACGCCATGCGGCGATATGAGATTGCCACATCGACAAAAAGCGAAAAACCGCACGTATTACGTAAGAAACCGTCAAAATCAGGAAGAAATACAGGACGGCTTCCTGCGTTAAAGCGTCGGGCGTCGACAATTTTTCGGTCATCGCTCGGATGAGTTCGGACGGAATCATATTGAGTAAAGCGGAAATAATCAGGGCGACGACGGTCAGGGTTAGGTTTTTCCACCATGCTCTCGTCATTTTTAGGAGTCTCTTAAACATTTTTCCTCGAAAATCGGTTTTTTTACAGTATAATTCTATCCGCATTTTTTGTCAAACCGTCGGAGAAATATTTTTGATAAAAAATTGTTTTTCGGCAAAAACCGTTAAGAAAAAACTTTGCTTAAAAAAGTTCGGTTCCCCAAGGTAGTTATTGACATATTTAGAAAATTATGTATAATTATACTTATATTATTTTCATGCGTGCCTATGTGCGTGTGAGGAGGTATGAGTATGAGAAAGATTTTAACCTTAAAAACCTTACTGATCGCGGTTTTATGTTTCGCGCTTTTTGCGTTTGTCGCTTGTGACAGAGGCGGTTCTCAGGGGGGCAATACTCCCGGCGGTTCCGACGATCCGAGCCCCACGCCGCAAGAAACGATTACTCGTACCGTTTACGTCTACAACGGCTCTTCCGTTTTCAAAGATACCTACGCCGACCAAGCCGAATTGAACCTTGTGGCGGAGGACGTTTCCGGAAAAGTATTCGTCTGTTGGACGGTCAACAGCGAAGTTTTTTCTTTTGAAAAAGAAATAGATTTTCTGGTGGACAAAAACGCCGTCATTCATGCGGTCTATTCGACCGATTCCGTCATCACGTTGGACGCTTATCCCGGCGAAATGGAAGTACCGTCCGCAATGTACGTTTTGAAAGGGGAGA
The DNA here is from genome assembly GCA_002315475.1 of Christensenella sp. UBA1782. GTDB lineage: Bacteria > Bacillota > Clostridia > Christensenellales > DTU072 > CAG-1782. The sequence continues at coordinate 24,771 of DCGI01000057.1, forward strand.
ACAGAAACCGTCGTGAAAAAGCCACCGTACTCTACCGTATCAACGGGACGCCCGAAATCGAAGGGCGTATCGCCGCCGGAGAAAAGGTCGTCGCCTATACCGACTCTCTGAACGGCGGATGCACCACGTTTTCCTATCAATGGGAAAGTTCTGCGGACGGCACTGCCTTTTTGCCCATTGAAGGGGCTACCGAAAAGGAATATACTATCGGGGAGGAGCAGGTATCTTATTATCTTCGTGTAGCGGTTACCGGTACCGGCGATTATTACGGCACCGAGTATTCTTTACCGACGGAAGGAACGGTTTTGAAAGCCGCCGCCGCCAGCGAAGCCGACCTTTTGGAAGCTTCGGGCACGCAGGGAAACGGTTTGATTCGGGAAGCGCGTGTTTCCGTCGTGACGGGTTCGGCGTTCCGTCTTGCCGTTCCTTTTGCCGAAAACAAGACGTTCTTGGGTTGGTACGACGGCGAAACGCAGGTGACCGACGAAAAGGGGGAATATATTGCCGACGCGCCCGTCGGGACGACCTTACGGGCAAAATTCCGTGAAAACAAAAAGACCACCATCGGTTTGTATAAACTCAATCCCGAATCGGGTGTAGAGACTTTGTCGCTGACTTCGGAAAAAGATTATTTCTTAGAAACGAAATATTTAGACGTCCTCGCCGAAAACATCGAGGACAGAAAGTGCGTCGGTTGGTATCCGTTGACGTTTTTGCCGCAAGGGAGCGAACAACCCGCCGATTGGCAGGAAAAATACGGTACCTACTACGTCAAGAGCGGAAACGTGTACGTTTTGAACGATTCTGCGACGTGGGACAAACGAAATGACTATGCCTTCTGCGGAACTTTGTTGGAAGCGGATACGCTGACGCGTTTGGAGATTCTGTTCTCCGACGAGGACGACGGCAAGCATTATGCGTACGTCGCCGCCTATCAGGAAGCCTACCGTATCAACGTCGGCGGCGGAGAAGGCAGTAGCGACTATCAGGGGCAGGATACCGTATCCATTGCCGCCATCGAGACTATCGGCAAGACGTTTGATAAGTGGACGTTCGTCAACGGGACGGACGGCAAAACCTATCTGCTCGCCTTGGCGGGAGAAAAATTGGCGATAGTCGACGAAGACGGAAACGTAACCTACGACAAAGCGGGAACCGTCGTGACCGAACGGGTATCGTACGAAGCGGCACCCGCCGCCCTTTCCTTCGTTTTGAACGATTTACAGAAGTTAGGCGTCGATATCGGGGGGAATTTCCGTATTCAAGCCAAATTTATTTCGGAAATATATACCTTGACGTACGAATTGAACGCCAACGTAAACGGGAACAACATTTTTGAAAACGTGGGTAATCTTACCGAACAGGACGGCAAAAGAACGGTTTCGTTCGGCGGGTATACCTTTGTCGACGTAAAAGATAAAAACGGCTATGACAATATTTATACCTGCGTGTTGGAAATGCAGTATAATCAATCGATTAACCTCCTTCCGTCGTTAGCGGTAGACCACTACGAATTTGACTCGTGGCAACCGCAACAGGGCGGAACCATTCCTTCCACCATGCCGCAAGACGCTTTGACGCTCGTGGGCACCTACCATGCCGAGCGTTTTGCCATTTCGGTTTCCGCAGGAGCCAACGGCGATGCCCGTATCGGTTCGAGGGCGGGCGTTACGAACGGTTTGTACGACTACCACAGTACCATCACCATTTACGTCACCGCCACGAAAGGGTACGTCTTCGACGGCTGGACGTACGACGCCCAAAACCTTTCTTTGGAAGAAAAGAAAGACGGGGACAAATATATCATTTCGTTGAAGGAAGAACCGTTGTACGGCGACGTCGTTTTATACGAATATAATTATTACGTAACCGGCGTTTCGCAGGATGAACCGGATAAGAGAATCACCGCGAATTTCACCGAAAGAGCCTACAATATCGAATACCGCTACCACGTTCTGTACGATAACGAGGACGTAACCGGTTCGGGAAATTATTTCCAAGAATACGTTTACGTTACCGTTCCCGTCGTCGACGGCGTGACGACCTATCGGGAAATCAACGAAGAATTGCAGGCAAGAGCATTACAATATACCTGCTCGGATTCCGGTACGGTCGATTGGAGTGCCCTCGCAAAGATTTCCGTCAACGGCAAGACCTTCGCTAAGGTGCCGGCGGAAAGTAACGGGGACGTTCGATTCGTCTTACTGACCGAAGGGAGCGACGAAGAAGAAAGATTCCTCGTCAAGAGTTCTCTCTACCTTTCCTACGGGGACGGCTATTTGGTTCTGCACCTTTCGACGGGCGACACGTACGAAACCGTCGAAACCTTCTTGCAGGCGACGCAACAGAGCGCAACGGTGATTGCCGACGATAAAGACGCCGCCGTTCTTTGGAATTACGCCGAAACGGTGACAATCGGCGGAACGGCTTATAAGAGAATCATGGTGTCGGACAACGGCAAGAAAGGCTACGTTCTGTGCCTCGTGGACGACTTAAACAAGGCGGATACCTTGCCCGCTTGCGAAGTAGATACCGAAATCGGCGGGTATTTGGTAAAATTCCAAGCTTATGCCGTCGTAACGTTCAGCAAGAATACGGTGACCTACGAAGATATTAACATTCTGCTCCATTTGGAAAACTATCCGCAAAAGTGTGCCGAAACCGACGTCGGTGCCGTCGTTACGGGTAACATCGTCAATATCGACGGCAAAGAGTATATCGCCGTTCTTTTGAATGACGGACGGTACGTTCTTTACGATAAATCCAGCAGTTCGGAAAGTTGCTTCAAGTGGGTAGAAGGCACCTTGCAAGAAGGCTATCTGTTAAAGACTTTGTATTTCTCGGTGGCTTCGGCTCCCGAATATCGCTATATGACCGTTACGGTCGGAGAACAGGGAACGGTGGCGGACGTTTGTGCTTTGTTGACAAAGTACGGCTATGCTTGTTCGCCCGTAGGAAACGAAACTTCCCTTTGCAGGGACGGCGAATGGATTACCCTTCGCGTCCAAAACGAGGACTTCGGCATCGACGAAACGAGATACTATCGCATTGCCGTTCGGTATAACGGAGACGAAATTTACGTCCTCGTGAAGATTTCCGACGACGAAGCGGGAACGGTAACGTGGGTGGAATCGGAACAAAAAGAAAACGATTTGATCTCGCAAAAAGCTTATGCCGTTACGGCGGTGGAACAAAAACGCTATAACGCTACGGCGGGGGACTATCGTAGCACCCAAAACCTCTTGCGTCAGTTCTTACCGTACGAACTTTCGCTTTTGTATACGGCAGACCGAGAAGCCTCCTCGGTGTGGCAGGTAGGAGAATGGCAAACCAGTATTAAAGACATAGCTTCGACGACGGGCGGGTTCAGAATGTTGATGCAGGACATCCGAGCGGAATACGATATTACCATCCGTTCGTATCAAATGAAACTGTCTTACACGAAGGAGCATACCGCTTCCCACGTGATTCTGTCGATTAACGGGCGGGACGCTTCCTGTTATCCTCGCAGCGACGATGCCTATTATACCGTTCCTTACGGTTCTGCGGTGTCCACGTTCTTCAATACCAACGAAGGGTATCAATATAATTTCATGGCGGCTATGGACGCCGTCGTTCCCTTTACCGCGCGCAGCGGAGAAGAGTATCAATTCTACGTGGATTTCTCCTTTGCTACGGCAGGTAAAACGGTGGTGGAATACCGTTCTTCCCGTAATTCGCACCAATTCGAGTTATTCATCGGGTTTGACAGCGAAAACGAAACGCCGAAGGATATTTTAATCGAAGCGTTGGGATTGGATTTGGATAAAACGGTTACTTACGGAGATTATACCTATTATTTCTATCGGTATTACAACAACGACAACCTCAACCATTTGTGTGAATACGACGCCGAGCTGACCTTACGGAATCTTGCCGAAACGGCGCAGTACGAAACGGTTTTCGACGACTGTCACTACGATCACCCGAGCGGTATTTGGACGACCGTCTACATGGATTCTTTGACGCCTTGCACCGTTTCCAAAATGCCCGACAGAGATTTGTACGGTTTGGCGTTATTGACGGTGGAAAAGAACAAAGTACAGATAAAGCCGGACGGAACGGGAACGTGGATTTTTAACGAAGAAAACGACGAAATGGATATACGTTTGCTTTCGGGCGAGTATTCGGGGACGCCGAGAGTGGTCGGCAACGAAACCGTATATACCACCGATTACTTTACCGAGTACGTATTCGGCTACGTTTTGCCGACGGGGCATAATTTCGACCGTTGGTCCGTCAGCCTTTATAAAGAGGGTTCTTCCTCGTCGGTTTCGTATAACCTCGATAAGAGAGTATGGTATACCGGTTATCGCTACCTGACCGTTCCGTTGACCGACGATATGCGCACTCGTTGGAATGAAATCAAGAGAAATTATTATTATCGGACGGTAGACGGTTATATCGCCTACAAGGACGACGACGTAGCACCGAAAGACGACGTCGTTTATCAACAAGTTTTCTGTACCTATAACGAAAAGCCGACCGATTGGCTGACCGATTATGCCGAGTATTCTTTGATGACCTTTACCCAATGCACCGTCAACACCGAATACAAGAGCAATAAAGAATTCTGGCAAAAGTACTACTTGCCTTTAGACGGTGAGCCTGCCGATTGGGCGACGAACTACGGCACTTATTTCGTCAAAGAAGACGATTCTTACGTGGCGGTTATTGACGGTGTGTTCGATGCTTCCGTTACCTATTATTACGAAGGGTTCCGAAAGGTAAACGTTTCGAAAGAAGTCTTTAACGCCAACAAAGAGAATTATTACGAAGGCAGCGTCAGTACCTATCTGTATACGTTGGAAACCGTTTTTAACGATACGCTCGGCTACGACGTAACCTTATTGCATTTGTTCGTTCGTTCCAACGTGTCCGTAAAAGCCAACTTCGTCAAAGAAGAAAAGACAGCCACCGTCTTTATCGGTGCCATTGCGGAGCCGAAGTCCGGTACGTTGCTTGCGACGTGGGACAAGAAGAAGTCCGACGCCGCCGCTTCGGTACGGATGGCAAAGAGCGGAAACGCCGACAGCGGAAACTATACCGAACCCGAAACCAACCGCCTGAAATTCGAATACGGCAGTGCGGTACGGTTGAGTTTGGACAGTGCTAAGATTCCGAACGGACAAAAACTGGTGGGAATTCGCGTATATAAGGCAAGAACGGATACGTTTGACGAAACGTACGGAGAAGCAGACCTGTTGGATGCTTTCTCCGCCGACGCCGAAGACGACGTGAAAAAGATTATCCTCGGAAGTAATTACGTATACTCGACCGAAGAATTCTATCTGACCGACGGAACGTACAAGAATCCCAATATGATTCGTGACGATGTTTTCGTGGTACTGTACTTCGAATTGATTTTGTATAAAGTCAATTATTATCTGTATACCGGTATTAACGATTTCGAATCCGATTCTTTGAGTCAAAGTACGTTGTTGCGTTCGAATCAAGCGACCGAACGGAAATTCGGTATGTATTATTACGACTATTACGAAAAGTCCCGTCAAGGTTCTTATGCGTTACTGAACGAAGAACCGGAAGACTGGAGCAGTGCGTGGGAAAACTATTATACGAAAAAGAACGGCATATACGTCCGATTGACCGACGAAACCGCTCCCGTTTGGCAGGAGAGTACCTATTATTATTCGGATATGTTGCAGAAAGAAGAAGTCTTCGGGTTGCTTTCCGAGGAAGAAATCGCCTCGTTCAGTGCGGACGGAGTGGATTCTTTACTGTTTGTCGGTTGGTTCCGTAACAAGATGGATATGAGTTTCTTGGACGGTACGCAGGTAGGCACGTATAACCATACTACGGGTTCCAAAGACATTAGCGTATACGGTGCTTTGGTAAATCTCTATACCTTCTCGTCTTTGGCGGAAGATACCTGCGCGGTGGCGTTCAATTCCTTCTTGCAGAGCAACTTCCCGACTTGGTACGGCGAAACGTTGGAAAAACTGATTTTGCCGAGCAAGAACGGTTCTCAAACGGTCGTTCAGTACGGATACAAAGAGAACGAGAGCAATAAAGGCTTTGCGGATAACGGGAAGATAAAAACGTTATTGATTCCGGCACAGGTAAACAATATCGCCGCCGCGGCGTTCTCGGGGTGTACCGAGCTGACCGAACTTCTCTTTGAAGAAGGGGTGCAGGAGATTGCCGACGATGCGTTTGCCGGTTGCAGCAAGTTGGAAGACGTAGACTTCCCCGCCTCGTTATTAACCATCGGAAAGAGAGCTTTTTCGGGGACGTCGTTCGATACGATTAAGATTGTCGATACGTTGCGGAACATCGGAGAGTCGGCTTTCGGCGGACAGTTAAAAGAACACTTTACCGTGTATTATGACGGAATCGATTCCGATTATTGTTATTTACCCGGTTTCGGTTTGGTAAACTATCAGGGCATTTTCGGATGCGCCTCCAACAGTGCCACCGTTTCTTACGTCATCGGCAAGAAGGTACAGACTTTCTACAAAGGCGCAACCAAAGGCATCGTGGAAAAGATCACTTCTTTGACAATCGAAGAAGGGGGTGCCTATCTCAGCATCTTGATAGATTCCTTCAAGAATTCCGCTTTGACTTCGGTAACAATCGGCAGTCGTGTGATCGCCATGCAAGAATCGGTTTTTGCCGCCAGTCCCTATTTGCAAGAAGTGACGTTTGAAGCGGATTGCTCCGTCACGACCGTTCCGAACCGTTGCTTCGCCGATTGCCATGCGTTACGGACGGTGACCCTTGCCGAAAAGACGACGACAATCGGGAAAGAAGCGTTTAACGGCGACGAGTCCTTAACTACGGTATACTATCGTTATTATAAAAAGGACGGCGACTACGCCTTGATTAACAATAAGAAATTCATATATCTTACCACTATCGGCGAAAACGCTTTTGACGGGACGGCACTGGATACCTTTACCGATACCGACGAGACGTACGAAGGCATTTACTTCCCGTACAGCGGCAAGTACGAACAAGGCGATTACAGTTTGAATACGTTACAAATTCAAGCCTACGCCTTCGCAAGAAACAACGCTTCTTTGATTACCTTCGCTTCCTACGCTATCGAAATGACGAAGAACATCAACAACCAGTTCTTGCAATTCTTTAACAGCGTTTCGTTGGAAACGATTTGTTACAATATGAACGTAGCCGCATGGGAGGATGCAAGCAGCGTGTTTACTTTCGGCAGCGGGAGTAACGTTCACGTAGTGATTGCCGATACGGTTACCACCGTACCGAATAACCTGTTTTCCGGACTGCAAAAAGTATCCGAAATTACGCTCGGCAAAGGCTTGACGTCGGTCGGCAACAAAGCTTTCTACGGCATTACCACGTTGCGAACCATTCGGTATAACTGTGTGAAGGCCGTTACCGTTCCCACCGCCGCCAACGCCTGCTTCGGCAATTCCGGCAGTACCAAAGGAACAAAGTTTATCGTGGGAGAAGGGGTTTCTTCCTTGCCGAAACAAATTTGCTACGGTGCGACGTATATCACCGAAGCGGATTTCGAGGGAGCCGCCTCTACCTTTACGATTGGCGAGAACGCTTTTTATCAACAGAGAATCGCCACCGTAACGTTCGAAGATACGTCCGTAGAAACCTTGACGATCGAAAAAGGAGCTTTCTACGATGAAGACGCGGCTACGAAAAACTATTTTGAAAACGTGGTTCTTCCCGATACGATTACGACTTTGACCGTATCGCCGAACTCGTTTGCGTACGACGCAACGTATAGCGTCTTTACGGTGGCGGGCATTACGCAAACCAATACGGTTCTGCCGGTACGGGTGGACGAAGGCGTCCTTATCTTCCGAAAGGTAGACGATTCTTTCGATGCCGAAGTGCCTACGGCATCTCGCATCTCGGTCGTTACCCCCCTCGTTTTGCAAAAGACGGAAGGCGTTTGTAACCGTCTGCTCGTCGGCGGTACCGTCGACTTGAACAACGACATGACGGTCTACGGAAACGTCGTGATGCAAGCGGGCGGTTCGGTGGAGTACGGCACCTACTTCCTCAACGGTATGGTGACGAATTGGGGCGAATTCGACGAAAGAATCGCTAAAGGAAAGGCGTATAATAAAGTAACCTTCGATAACGATATAGACTTGTACGATATTCGCACGCTGAACACCTCGAACCCCTCTTTGTATAACGCCAACGTTATCGAAATCGAGTTCAAAGGTTTGACCGTAAAGAGCGGTGCTTCGTTGACGATACAACAGAAAGTCGTCTGTACCGATTCCGTTGTGGCGGAAACGGGAAGCACCTTGATTGGTGGCAAGGAAAACCTCTATTTGGGAACCCAAACCGTCACCGTTCAGTCGGGTAGCGTTTTGGTATTAGACAATAAAACCTACTTTGCGGACGGGGCGAAAACCGTCGGTTTCTGTCTGTCGAGCGACGACTTCGTGACGTTGACGGCGAAGAGCGCAACGGATAACTTGACCAAAGGTTTGACCTTTACGGTAGAAGGGGATATGCGTACCCTCGCCGGTATGACTTTGTCCGATAAAGAAGACTTGTACGTTAAGAACGGAGCGGTGGAAATCGCACACGTTTCGTCTTTCGGTACCTTCACGCTGGACGAGGGGACGGTTACGGTAGACGAAAATCAATACTTCTCCTATATTTACCAAACGGATTACGACGCAGAGATTACGGCGGGAGCTTATATTTTACGGTCGAATCTTTCTTATTATTTCGACACGTTTAACCTCGCCGCAAGCTTGGCGGAAGCCGGCGAAACGATAAAAGTTTTGTGTTCGCAGAATATCGAGCGATTCACCGTTTCCAAAACGATTTCCGTCAACATGAACAACAAGACGTTGACCTTTGCCAAGGACACCGAACAAGATAACGTAATAACCGTCGGCGGAACGGTTACTTTGACGATATCGACGGGAACCATTATCGTCGACGCCCCCTTGCAGGACGATGCGTCGTTGCTTCGTCAGACGGCGGGACGATTGGTTTTGCAAAACGTGACTTTGACGGCGGAGCAGGGCGGTACCCTTTTGAATATACCGACCGGACAACAGTTCTCCATGTCGGGTTGCACCTTAACGACGGAGGATACCGCCGTTCGGACGGGTATGGACGGCGTGGAAATCGATACTTCGAAGATTACCGCGGGGAACGGTATTTACGTCAAGGGCGGTAGCCTTACGATGCAGGACACTTCGATTTATGCACAGTATTACGCTTTGTATACCGACGAAGAAAGCCGTTCGGGTGTGACGATTTTGGCGCAAGCCGACACGAAGAATACAGAATTCTCCTCCGAAAAAGGAACCGTCGTCTATTTGGAAAATACACAACAGAATTCGCAATCCTTCACCTTTGAGGGCTTGAACACGCATACGTTGACGATTTTCGGTTACGACGCCGGTATTCGTATCCGTACGGGACATTTGATTTTGCAAGGGAAAGTGGTTTTGGCTACTGCGGTATCCCGCGCGAGTGCGGACGCCGTACAGACCGGTACCGTCATCGTGGAAGAAAAGGCAAGCTGGACGGCGTCGACGTATTACGACGATACCTTTACCGTTCTTACCGAAAAGCCCGACGACTGGGATGAGAATTGGGAAAGCTATTACATTCATCAACAGACCTATACGAGCTTGCGGGGAGAAACCCAAAAGCCGGTTTGGTCGTCCGATTTGTACACCCTCGGACAGTATACCTTGTCGAAGGATAAGACGCGCCCGAGTAATTGGAGTACGGCATACGTACAATATTACAAAAAAGAACAAAACGAGTACGTTTCGTTGGCGGGTGGCAGTGCACCGACTTGGGAAGTCGCTACGTTCTATCTTTTCGAAGAGGGTTCTTTGTTGCAAGACCGTCCTGCCGATTGGTCGTACAACTGGAAGGCATATTTGAAAAAGACGGGAGACGGCTATACCTTCCTCGACGGCACGCAAGCACCGACTTGGGCAAGTAACACCTATTATTCTCCTTACTTCACGCAAGTGAGCGAAAACGATTGGAGTACTATGACGGCATGGCAAGAAGCCTATATCGTTTCGCAATATCGACATCCTTACAGAATGGTCGGAGAAAACGTTTCGGTGTCGGCTGCGAGTACGGTCGGCATAAGCAACTCTGCCGAACGCGGTGACTGCATCATGCACGACAGCACGTCGGTTACCGAAAGCGGATTAACCTATTCTATCAACAAGAGTGCCGTTCAGGGCGTTTATGCGGAGTGTTCTCGCGTGATGAACGGCACGCCCATCGTGCATAACAAATACGGCTTGACCATTTTCGTCCAAAAGAACGTTTCCTCGTCGCAAACCGAACAGGTGATGTACTATACCGCCATTCTTGCGGCATTACAGAAAGTGCGTACGGGAGAAAAGATTACTTCGGACGGTTGTACCGTTTCGCAAGCGGTTTCGTTACCTGCCGACGTCCTTTGGATTGTTGACGGTTCGGTTACGTTGAAAGCCGCGATGACTATCGCAGGCACGTTGACGATTTCGGGCAGTCTTACCGCACAAGCCGCGATGACGATAACCGATACCGCCGTTATGGAAATCGGCGGCACCTTCTACGTCAGAAACACCGTACAGCAAGACGGCAGTTTGACGGTGGACGAATTGATTCTTACCGCAAGCTTCACCGGTTCGGGCGACGTTTCGGCGAACAGTATGCAGACGAATACCAACGGAAGTCTTACCATGCAGACGGGTTCCACGCTGAGCTTCAGGAATTTGTCCGTTGCTTCGGGAACCTCCGTCGTTTCGTACGCATCGGTTACCACCAACGGCAAGACGACGAACAACGG
>DCGI01000066.1 GCA_002315475.1 Christensenella sp. UBA1782
TTTTGGACGAAATCGAAAAAGCACATCCCGATATTTATAATACGCTTTTACAGGTATTGGACGAAGGAAGATTGACCGATGCGAAAGGCAGGACGGTCGACTTTGCCAATACCGTCATCGTGATGACGGGGAATATCGGTACAAAAGAGGCAGCCGAAAAGGAAAAACCGCTCGGTTTCGGTACTCGAGCGGACAAACGGGAGAAAGTGCACGCGGAATGTGTCACGAAACTGTTTACGCCCGAATTTATCAACCGAATCGACGAAATCGTGGTATTTCATAAGCTTAACAAGGAAGATTTACTGCAAATATCGAATATAATTATAGAAGGGGTACGAAAAAACTTTCGGGAAGAAAAAAACGTAAACGTAGAAATTGATGACGAAGTGCGCTCCTATTTATGCGAACAAGTGGACGGAGAATACGGAGCAAGACCTTTGCAAAAACTCGTCGAAAAAGAAATCGTCGACAAAATCGGAGAAATACTAATCCTCGACGACTTACAAAACGACGTTCATATCTGCCTCACAAACGGGAAACCGGAAATTATTATAAAGGAGAAACGCACATGCAAGTAGAATTTATCTGTAAGAATTTTCATCTTAATCAATCGTTACAGGCTTTGCTTGAGAAAAAATTAAGTCGCTTTGACAAATACTTTGTCGATACGGCAAAAGCCAAAGTCAAATTGTCCACCCAAAAAGACGACTGCATTATGGAAGTCGGTATCGACGCCGGTACTCTCCACGTTCGTTCCATGGGCAGAGGGGAAAAAATGAACGAAATCATCGACGTTATTTTACCCAAATTGGAAAGACAAGTGGTCAAGAACAAGACGAAGCTATCGGATAAATTGAAGAAAACGGCTTTCGATACGCCGGTATTGTTTGCCGAATCCGAAGAAACTCCGGTAGAACCGCCCGTCGTCAAAGTGAAAAAATTCCAAGTGTCGGTAACGACGGTGGAAAACGCCAAAGAGGAAATGGAACTGCTCGGACACGATTTTTACGTTTTCATCAACGGTGATACCAATAAAGTTTGCGTTTTATACCGCAGAAACGACGGAGATTTCGGACTGATAGAACCCGAATACTAAAACATGAGAATAGGAATATCGACCGCATCCTTTTTCAAAAAGGCATTGACGGAAGATTCTTTTCCCATTATACGAAAATTGGGAATACCGCTTTGTGAGACCTTTTTGTGTTCTTACAGCGAGTACAAAAAGGAATTTACCGATTTACTGAACGAAAGAAGAGGAGATACCGAAGTCATTTCGGTACATACGCTGACGCAACAATTCGAACCCGATTTGTTTAACTATACCGAACGGGCAAGAAAAGATTGCGAATACGTTTTTGATAAGGTGGCACATGCGGCTTTTGAGCTGGGTGCCCCTTATTATACTTTTCACGGCCCCGCAAAACTCAGACACGTTCCGTACCGATTGCATTATGAATCTCTCGGTCGGAGGGTGGAAGAACTTTGCGGCTTTTTACGAGAACACTCCCTCGGAACGACGTCCCTTTGTTATGAAAACGTCCATTGGTGTTATTTCTCCGAACCGAGCTATTTTACCGAGATAAAAAAATACAGTCCGTCGGTAAAAGCATGTTTAGACGTCAAACAAGCCTTGCAAAGCGGTTTTTCTCCCGAAGAATACATACAGACTATGGATGAACGTTTGACAAACGTGCATTTATGCGATTATAATGGAGAAACTACGGCACTTCCGGGAAAGGGTGTCTTCGACTTCGTAAAACTTTTTGATACGCTCCTGACTTCGGGATACGAAGGGGACGCCGTCATGGAAGTCTATTCGAACGATTATACCGACTACGACGAACTCGCCGAAGCGTACGAATACTTATTAAACTGTCTTTATACCGTACAACGGTAGGACAACAAGGAGAAATCATGGCAAAGAAAGAAACAATTTATTTCGACTACAATAATATGATGGCGGACTACGTCGGCGAAGAACAAGGCTTTACCGATAAGGAACTTCGTGCCGCCACGCAAATCGCCACGAAGGCTTTTGAAGAGGTAAAAGCCGGACGCGGACAAAACATGATGGGTTGGACGGAACTTCCTTATAACCAAGCCGCCGTCGCAGAAGACATCATGACCACCGCAAAAGCCATCAAAAAGAATTTCGATTCTTTCGTCGTACTCGGTATCGGCGGTTCGGCTTTGGGGCCGATGGCTCTGTTCCAAGCGTTATGCCACCTGCATCATAACGAACTGCCCAAATCCAAGCGGAAGGCTCCGAAATTCTACGTGGAAGACAACGTCGATCCCGAAAGAATGAAAGCCCTCTTAGACGTTATCGACGTCAAAAAAACCATGTTTAACGTCATCACCAAAAGCGGTTCTACCAGCGAAACCATGACGCAATATCTTATTATTTCCGACATTTTGAAAAAAGCTCTCGGAAAAGACTTTGCTTCCCATGTGATTGCCACCACCAGCGAAACCAAAGGAAATTTAATTAAGATTGCCAAAAAAGAAGGCTTCAAAACGTTCTTTATTCCCGACGGCGTAGGCGGACGATTCTCCGAGCTTTGCCCCGTAGGACTTTTACCCGCAGCGGTACTGGGCATCAATATCAAACAGTTTTTGGACGGTGCCAAGTTTATGGACAACAAATGCAGCAAACAAAATCTTTTCAAAAACCCCGCTTTGATGGCTGCCGTTCTGCAATTCCTTTCCATGAAAAAGGGAAAGAATATTTCCGTCATGATGCCTTACACCGACGGATTGAAGCTTATGGCTGATTGGTATGCACAACTTTGGGGAGAAAGTTTGGGGAAATCCACCGACTTGGACGGAAAAAAAGTATACGTCGGACAAACCCCGGTAAAGGCTCTCGGCGTAACCGACCAACACAGTCAGGTGCAACTGTATACCGAAGGTCCTTTTGATAAAGTCATCACTTTGATCAGCGTACAAAACTATCGTGCGACAATGGAAATCAGTCAAGGTTGCGAGGACATTCCCGCCGTAAACTTCCTTTGCGGACACACCATGAACGAATTGATTACCGCCGAATGCAACGCTACCGAATACGCCTTAACCAAGTCCGGAAAACTCAATGATCGCATAATTTTGCCCGAAGTCAACGCCTTTACCGTCGGACAACTCATGTACTTCTTTATGTTGCAAACCGCTTACACCGGTGCCCTTCTGCATATCGACACGTTCAACCAACCCGGCGTAGAAGAAGGCAAAAACGCCACCTATGCGCTCTTAGGCAGAGAAGGCTACGAACAGAAAGCCGCAGAATTACAATCCAAAAAACAAAAAGCAGAAAAATATATTCTATAAGAATCAAGCTAAATGAGGAAAACTGTTAAAAAATCCGACGGATTTTTTAACAGTTTTTTTATAACATGATTACAGCCGAAAACCTTTCTTTACAATACCGATACGCACAAACCGCTTTTCGCAACGTTTCTTTTTGTGCCGACGTCGACCAACCTCTTATCGTACTCGGCGAAAAAGATGCGGGTAAAACTTCGCTATGGAACGCCGTCGCCGGCTGTACGACGCTTCTGCAAGGAAAAATCCTTTTCGACGGTGCGGAAAAACCCGTACGAGAGCGGAATATTTGCTATCTGCGGGAAGGAAAAAACTTTTTCTCCCTTCGTTCCGTTCGATACAATATCGAGTATCCGTTAAAACTTCGTAACCAAACGAAAAAGCCTTATCGTTTTCTTACCGACGCTATGGAAAAGAAAAAAATCTTTCGGCTCGGCAAGGAAGAAAGACTTGCCGTTCTGTTCGAAAGAGTTTATCAAAGGGACGCCGACGTTCTTATTTGGGACAATCCGTTTTCGGCGTGGGAAGGGGAAGAACGAAAAAAAGTTTTTGACCTATATTTTCCTTTTTTACAGGAACAGATAAAAAAACATACCGTCCTCTTTGCCACATCCTCTTTGTACGAAGCGGAAAAATTCCGACGAAAAATCGTTTTTATGGCGTACGGTTTTTTTCTGCAAGAAGGAACCGTCGACGAAATTCGTTCTCAACCCGCAACCCTTTCTCTTTTTCGCTATTTTTACCCTACCGTAGAAATTCGGGAAAAGATTCTGACCGTTGGGGATATTGCACCCGAAGAAATCCTGCATCCCGTTTTTTACGGCAACAAAGTGTACTATGCGGAAGTCGACGGGAAACCGTTCTTTTACGATTACCGTTCGGAACGATACCTTTTTGCTTGACAAGTTGTTTTTTAGGATTTATAATAGTTTCGTAACCTAAATCAATGAAATTTCGGAGAGTAAGCTTACGGTTTTTTTACGAATCAGCGTTTCGTATCGTTTCGCATAAAAAAAGTAGTATGCTCCGAGGATTTCGGAGCTTTTCTTTTATAGTATTATCAAAAAAAGGAGATACTTGTTATTATGCAAAGAGTAGGCGTCATCGGCATTGTGATTCAGTCAAAAACATCGGAACTCGTTTTGGAAGTGCAAAAGATTCTTTCCGAATACGGTGATATTATCTTGGGACGCATGGGCATCCCCGTCCCCGAAAACAACATTTCCGCCATCAGTTTGATTGTGCGAGGAGAAAACGAAAAAATCAGCGCATTCAACGGAAAACTCGGCAGATTACCTTCGGTATCGGTCAAATCGGCTTTGAACGCCGTAGATATTCAATAGGAGCCGTTATGAAAAAGAGAGTATGTATTGTATGGCTTTGTCTTCTGTGTTGTTTGAGCTTTTGGGGCTGTCGGGATAATTCTACTTTACGCTTTACCGCCCCCGAAGGGACACCGGCTCTCGCCGTATTGCGACTTCCGACCGACCATACCGAAATCGGACAAAAGAAAGTTTCTTACGAAATCCTCTCCGCCGCCAACGTCGCCGCCGAAATGTCGTCGGGTAAATCCGATTTGGTGATTCTGCCCGTCAATGCCGGTGCCAATCTTATTCGACAGGGTGCCGACTACAAATGCGTCTCGATTGCCGTTCGCGGGAGTTTATACCTCGTTTCCAAACGAGCTTCGCCTTTGGCGCTGAACGACTTAAAAGGTAAAACCGTCGCCTGTATCGGCAAAACCGGTGTTCCCGCCCTTGTTTTTCAGTATATTTTACGAGAAAACGGTATCGGATTCGTAACCGAAGGAACGGCGACAAGCGAGCAGGTTTTGATTCAATTCGTGTCGGACGCCAACATGGCAAGAACCTTCGATTACGCCGTCGTAGGGGAGCCTGCCGCCACC
>DCGI01000069.1 GCA_002315475.1 Christensenella sp. UBA1782
GTGGGCGTTTTGACGTTGATTTTGTTGGTGTGTCTCTTTGCCGTTTTCCGCAGAAAACACTGATTTTTATAAACTATATTTTTAGGAATATTTTGCAAAAACCGTAAACTCGTTTTTACGGTTTTTTTATTTTTTTTGAAAAACCTTAATTTTACGATAAGAATTTTTATGTTGCACTTCGTGCGTGTTTATGTTATTATATTATATATTTATATAATATTATGCTTTTTTACTCGGAGGAAGCATCATGAACAAACAGTTATTCGGAAAACACAAAAACAAATTATCGGCGATTCTTTTACTCGTTCTGCTTACGGTATGTATTTCGGCGTTTGCCTTTACCGCCTGCGACAAGCAAGACGGCGGAGAAAAGCCCATTGAATCCATGGTGGTATCCACCCTTCCGAAAGTGGAATACTATCGAGGCGATTTGTTTGAACTCGGCGACGCCTGTCTGACCGTCTATTACGAAGGCGGCAAAGTCGAAAACGTCCCCATCACCGGAATCATGATTTCCGATCTGGATTCCAATACCGTCGGCAGTCAGGTACTGACCGTATTGTACAAGGACAAAACCGCCTACGTCACCGTCACCGTTTCATACGCGCCCGTATACGCGATAGAAGCCGTAAAGATGCCCGACAAAACGACCTACGTCGTCGGCGAAGAACTTTCGGTTACCGGTATGGAAATTTCTGTTTTGTACAGTAACGGATTCTCCGAGAACGTTCCCGTTACGAAAGATATGGTGGTTTCCTTCTCGACCGATAACGTCGGTGAAACCGATATGAGTATCCTGTACGGCGGCAAACTTTGTTCCGTCCCGTATACCGTCGTCAAGAAAAGTGCCGTAAAAATCAACGCTGTCATAGACGACGTCAAAAAGAGTTATATCGTCGGCGACACCCTTTCGGTTGCCGGCGGTCGTTTCACCGTCATTTATAACAATGCGCAAGAAGAAGTTTTGGATTGGGAAACCCTATACGAGAAGGGCGACCTTACTTACGTCATCGACACCGAAGACGCCGACGTTTTCACTTCTTCTTCTTTGCAAAGAACGGTTACCGTTTATTACAAAGGCGAAAAATACCAGTACCTTGTCCGAATCTCCGAGTTAAAACCTTCGGGCATCACCGTTATTTCGAAGCCCGAGAATCAAATCATGGAAGGAGAACTGAATCTGAGCGGTGCCCAACTGTACGTCGTCTACAACACCGGTTATGCGGGCTACACCCCTCGCTTGCGACAGGCAAACGACTTGGCGGCGGAGTATGCCGCACAAAAAAAATGGCTTAGCAATTATCAACGATTCTTCGTCAAAAAAGGAACGGAATACACCGTAGCCGATTCGATTTATAACGATAATAACGAGTATTGGCTCAATCTCGAAGACGGAAACCGTTGGGCGGAGCGGTACGGCGTTCTGTACGAAAAAATCGGTAACGGATTCGTGCGTGCAGGAGAAACCTATCAAGCCGGCACCCTTTACTACATTTCCGAAAACGCTAAGATAATCGACTTTTCCGACGAAGAATATATTTCTTTCGAGTGGAACGACTTTACGTTACAAGAGGTCGGGGATTATTCCGTCCGCGTTTTGGTAGGAAACTCTTACACCGACTGTACTTTCCGCGTCGTGGCGCCTTCGCCCACTGCTTTGGTGGTCACGCCTTCCGATTCTTTGCATTACGATATCGATACGGACGAATACTACGTTTATCAAGACGAATCCGTCGATTACCTTTCTTGGAGTTATCAAATCCGTTTGAATAACGGGAAGTATTCCGTCATTTCTTCGACGGGTACGTATACCGGCAAACTGACTGCGGAAATGTACGTAGGCGAAACGGCTTTCGTTAATCATAAAGCAGGCAAGTATACCTATAAATTCGCCGTATCCACCTCGGGTGGGGAGGATTTGGTTTGTACCGTTCCCGTAACCGTTCGCGCCAAAGAGATTGTTTCGGCAGAATTGGTTTTGCCCGACCGTACCGTTTATTCGGTGGGGGACGAACTGGACTTAACGGGCGGTAAGATTTTGGTTCACTACAACAGCGGCGATTCCGGCGAATGGACGAACCTGACTGCCGATATGATTTGGAAAGAAGGAGAAAGCGTTTCGCTTTTGTCTTTCACCGAAGTCGCTTCCGAAAAAATCCCCGTCGTCGTTCATTACGTCGATGCGAAGTACGACACCTTTGCAGAAACGGAATTTTTCATATTGGTCGTGCAAAGAGCCACGAAGATAGAACTTACCGCCGAGAGCAGGGCGCAAACCGATTACATTTTGGGCGATACTTTCTCCGCCGATAACATGGAAGTACGTATTCTGTTCGAAAGCGGTTCTCCCGAAATCTGTGAAGATTTTTCGGGGGACGAATGGACGTTTGTGGGGACGACGTTCGACGGTATCGGACAAAAGACCGTTCGTCTGTATTACGGTGACGTTTCGGACGGTATCTACCTTTCCTTTACCTGCAACGTCACCAACTACGTCAGCTATCTGACGCTCAACCGTTCTTTCGTCACCGATACGACGGAAGGCACCGATTTCGATTTGAGTGACATCGTTTTGACCGTTGTACGTCAAAACGGCTCCGAAGAGGAAATTTCGGTTACGAAAGACGACGTTCTTTCGTACGACAAAGCGGGTGTCTATCATGCCGACAAAACCTATTCTTCCGTTTCGGTACGGACGCTTACCGCATCGGAGAATTGGAAAAACGATTATAAATATTTCTATACGAAACAAGGAGTTTATTACGTTCCCGCTCAAGTGACCGACACCGAAAACCTTTTCGTCGACAGCAACTTTGTGCAAATGACGGTGGTATACGTGGACGCAACCAACGGTGCGGAACATACCGTACCCCTTTACGGCGAAGTAATCGGCAGAAAAGTCACTGCGGTGACGGTAGCAAACTTGCCGAGTGTACAATACACCAAGGACAGCGTCGGCGATTGGAATCTGACCGACTTAAAACTGTTGGTTTCCTTCGATAACAATACGTCGGCATTGTTGACGGCGGAAGATTTTACCTACGATGTATACGATGAAACGTATAACTTTACCAAAAACGACATTCAGTATTCCTTTACCGTCGAAAAGAAAGAGGAAAGCGGCGTCTATACTCTCCGCAATATGCAGTCGGCACTGGCACTTTTGTCGGGGAACGACGCCTACCTCGTGCAGGATTTGGTTTTCTGCGTACAGGACGGAACGTATCCCGAAAACATCGTTTGTTCGGACGAAGTCACGTTCTATTGTTTCGAACGTTTGGTGGAGTCCGTTTCGGTGGTCTTCGGTGATAAAATCGACGCCTCGAACGTGGCACCCTATGCCGATCAAACCCTTTACAGTAACGAAGGTATTCTTTTGTACGACGGAGAAGGGAGCGTGTCTTTCTTAAGCGATAATCTGCAAGCCGGTACCGAAAGACGCTATGTTTTGGACGGAAGCACCCGCGTCGCCTATTTGGAACATTCCTTTATCATCGTCAAATACGTGGACGATTCGACCGAAAAAGTCATTGATTTCCAAACGGCATGCACCTCGTCCGGTTTTTCGATTTCGGGATACAATCCCGCAACCGTCGGAGCGCAAACGGTACAAATCACCTATTTGTTGCAGTCCTGTACCTTTACCGCCAAAACGAGGGCGAACGCCGTCAAGAGTATTCGCTTGGTGGACGAAGAGGGTACTCCCGTCACCTATTTGACCGTTGTGGAAGGGACGGATATCGACTCTGCCGCCGTTTACGTGGAAGTTACTTCCCAAGACGCCGACGGCATCGAACTTGCCGAAAAGGATATCGTTTATTTTTACGATGCCAACTGTACCTACGATAAAAAAGCCGAAGTGCCTTTTGCAAACTTGCGTGACGAGAACGGCGTCTACTACATAGAAAAAACCGATTGCAACGTTTCTTTCCGTTTGCACGACGAAACGCCCGCCGTATTTGACGGATTTGTGATTCGCATCTTGAAGAAATCGGTTTCTTCGCTCTTGATGCAGATTATTCCCAAACAGGTTTATCCCGAACAGTCGCTGACCGATCCCGACGATATTGCGTTGGAACTGACTAACACGTCGGGCGAAATGGGTACGGTCTTGGTACGGTATAACAACGGAACGAGCGAAGTGTTGCGACTGGACGATAGCAGAATCACCGTCAACAATAAACAGTTCAAAACCAAAATTACGCCCGAATTGACGGGCGGTGCCGAACAGTCGCAAACGATTTACGTTCGTTTCACCGACGAAAACGGCATGGATAAACAGACTTCTTATAACGTGGTCGTCAAAGACAGAAAGTATTTGTCCGTCGTGATGGACGAGAGCAACAATATTTCTTTCGACCAAACCTTCTATTGTCAATACGGAACGGGGGAGAATGCGGGGCCGAAGTATACCGTATTCTATTACGAAGACTTTTACGCTTCTTCCGCCGTCGTCTGCAATACGTATACCGTCGTATACGAAAATACGCTCGGCGTACAACAGTCGACATGGCCTACCGAAGTGGGCAGATATAAGATGATCCTTTCTTATGACGGAGATGCCGCCAATAACGCCTTCCTCTACGAAGACGTTTACGTGGAAATTTTGCAAAGGGAAATCGGCATCGTGTTACAACCCAAGACGATTACTTACGGGGATGCTTTCGTTGCGTCGAGCTTAGACGAAATCGCCTCTTTACGGGTATTGGATTTCGATTGGGAAATGCAAGGCATCGTAAACGGTTTGCTTGCCGGCAGCGGAACCGCCTACGCTTTTGACGATACCGACGACGACGTTTTGACCGTATCGTTCAAGATTTACGACGGAAACAAAGAAATTGCGTTCTTTACTAACGAACTCGATACGTTGGTCGTGTCCTGCAACGTAGGCACGTACACCATTCAACCGATTATCACCTTGAAAAAGAACTTGAACGGCAAGACCAATTATACCGTCAACACCAAAGGTATTCGTACCGAAACGTTGACCGTCAGTCCGATGGCAATCAGCATCCGAGCAAAGGACGAAGAAAAGTTGTACGGGCAAGGGGATCCGTTGTTCGAATATAAAATATTCGATAAAGACGATAACCTTATCGGCGGATGCTATTATAAGGAAGTCGGTACGGGTTTAACCGGTACGATTGACGGAAATTATTACGTCTACAACACCGAAACCTACCGTTACACCAAAGCCACCGGCACGTTTGACAGTCAAACCACCTATTATACCTACAGTCAATACGTTTATTTGCATGGAATGTATGAAGATAAAAAGCCTGCCGAATACCGCTTATATCGAGAAAGCGGCGATAGCGACGACGTCAACGAAAAGCACCTTATCGTGCAAGGCAGTACGCTCGGCACGTTGGATAACTATTCCGTCACCGACTTTACGAAAGGACAAATCGTCATTCATCCCGCACCGATTACCGTCGGTTGCGACGACGTCGTTCGTCCCTTCGGTACGACCGAAATGAATTTCTCGTTCGGTTTGAAATCTTCCTACGGGTTACAAAACTCGGAAACCTTTGCGGACGTGTTCGGTTCTTTCTTCGGAAAAGATTCTATACTTTATTATAATATAGCGACCGAAACCGTATACGACGCCATTCCCGAAAGTGCGGGGTATTTGGATACGTGGGCGGTTCTCGTAAAGAACGTTTTGGTGGAAGGTATGAACACGATCGTCTACCACTCGGCTAACTACGCCGTCATTCCCGTTGCGGCGGAATGTTCCGACTACGTTTGCACCATTGACGAAACGTTGTTTAACGGAATCTACAATTATATCGTTTCGACGAAAAAGTTTATCTTGACGATAGAGCCGATTTCCGCCACGTTGAACGTAGGTTCGGTTCTCGTTTACGAAAACTCCACCGTCGTCGATAAACTCAACAGAACCTTGCAGTCGGTCGTTTCCTTCACCGGCAATACCGATTTATCTCTCCATACCATTGACGGCAAGAGCGTCCATTACGGTTCGTTCGTGTTCGGTGTCGACGACAGAAGCGCCATCGACGTCGATTATGTCGATTGGATGCAGGATTTGATTTTGGGTGTGTCCTACGATACCGGCTCCGATGCCACCTATTGCTTGAGTACCGCCTATTTGGAAGGGTATTCCTTCACGAAAGCACCCGGAACCGATACGGGTATGTACCGTATCATGATGGAAGCCAACGTGTCGAAAAACTTTTCGTCGTTTGCCTTGACCAGCTACAACACGAAAGCGGCTAAAACTTTCGTAGGATTCTATTACGATACTTATAAAGAGTATTATTCGGGCTTGGGCGAGATAGAGGAAGACGCGTATAGCGAGGGTGCCTATGTGATCGTGATGCCTTCTTATATGGATATGACGTATTATTATCGTCAAAATGCTCCTTTCCATGAAGAATATTCGGGGATGAATAAGAGAGATTGGGCGTTGACGACGACGTATTCGCTGGATAAGAAAAGCTATTACGTCGTGGAGGACGACAGCGACAGCGTTGCGTTCTCCATCGAAACGGAAGGGCAGATTTTGGAAGAAGGCGACTATACGGCTACGTTTACGTATTCCTTCTTCGCCGATGCCTTGTCGGCAAATAAATTCTCGACCGACTATATTTATCGCGGATCCGCCATCACCGTAACCGAACAACAATGGGTGGATATCGTACGATATATGTTCTTCGGTACCATACCGGAAAACGATAGCGTTACGTTCAGCGAAGAATTCGCCTATACCATCGATCCGTATACCATCAATATTACGTTTGTAAACGAGGATGAAGCCTTCGGATTCGACGATAAGGTTTTGAAAGCGGTATTGGACAGACCGCTCGTGTCCGACGATACGTTGAATTGTTTGTTCCAACTTTCCGCCTTATACAACATGAAGACGGAAAAAGTGTCGAAAACTTCCACGAAAATGCGTTATTTTAACTATTACGCACCGGTTACGTTGGATTCGGAAGCCGTATTCCTGAGCGGAGTTTATTATAACGAGAAAGGGGAGAGAATCTCGGTTTGGGATGCTTCCGCTACCTATTACCGTATGTATGAAAATATCGATTTGTCTTATACGGCGTACTCGATTTATAACGCCGGTACCTATTCGGTAACGCTGGACAGAAAGAACATCGGTAACCATAACTATGCGTTAAATTCCATCTCCTCGGTTTCTTTCCGCGTTACGCCGATTTCCATTCCGGTTATGCTCTACGAGAATAACGAATCCGCCGTTACCATGTCGGAAGACGATTTCGTTTTCCGTCTTACTTATAATGCCAAGACGCAGAATCCCATTTATTCCGACTGGGTGCCTGCCACGTATTACGAGTATATTCCCGTCGAAACGACGGCTTCCTTGAGCGGCATTACGTCTGCCGTTACCGATTCTTTTGCACGCGTGGGTACGGTTACCGTGAATAACGTGCAAAAGGATTTATTCATTCGTTTCTTTGCGACGGGAACGGTAAGTTTCGAGCATAATACTTTCGTAGAAGGCGGAAAGGATTGGGCGCCTTCTACCGCGGGAGAAACGGGTTCTTTGAATAAGTACGGATTCTATTATGAAAACGGTACCGAAAAAGTTCCGGTGTATTACGACGTGGACACCGCTTCTTTCTACGTGGCGGATACGGCGGAATATCAAACCTATAAGACGGCGTCCTGTTTGATTGTACCTTATTATTATAATAAGAACGGTCAAAAGGTGGAATTGGAGTCGTTAAGCAGTGCGCCGAACTCTCTATACATCTATGCCGACGACGGACAAAACAAAAAGAACTATCCGAAGAACGTCAAACGGAATCCCGATAATCCGGAGGAAGTTTTGGGGTACGACATTTTGTTCAATACCACTTCTTCCGATTTTAACGATTATTCCGTTGTGTTTGTATATCGTGAAAACTGCGAATTCTATGAGTGCGACGAAGCGCACGCTTATTCTTGCAGAATCGAGCCGTTTGAAGTTACTCTCACAAACTTTACCAAAAAGAGTGCCAACACCAAAGTTTACGACGGTGCCGATGCTTCGATTGACGAAACCAAGCGTAGCAATATGGCACTGAGCGATCAGGTTTTCGGCGACCAATTCGACGTCAACGCCATTCGATTCACTTTCACCAGAAAGCAGGGAGAAGGCTCTACCTCGATTGGCGGTTACGAGCTTATCGCCGCCAACGACTTGAACAGTTGCGGAGAATTTGCGGTAACCGCATATTATTCCGATAATTACTCCATCGTATTCGGGGAAAAAGACAAGACCACAGGCAATATCGTCTTGTCGAAAACCGCCTCGTATTCCATTACGCCCAAAGAAATCGCCATTCCGTTCAATACGTCGGAAGGCGTCTTGCTGAGAAGGGAATATAACGGTTTGGGACTTGCCGGTGCCGACGATTCGGTTTCGGGAAGTTTGCAAGATTTGACCTCGTTGGAATTCGACCAAGCCGCCATCGTGGATAACTTCCGAGAAATCTATTTCCGGTATGTCCCGAAAGCCTATAACGTCAATACGCTCACGAACTGTTCGACACTTTCTTCCGGTGAATATCCCGCCGAAAAAGGCTATTATTGGTTTACCTTCCAAGGTTTGTTCGTTGACAAAAAAGGAGAGTACCATGCCTTTGCCGATTTCTCGAACAATTATGCCAATCGGATGTCGTGGAACTATACCTATAAGAGCAGCTCCAAAAAATATACCGTAAACCATGGATACGACGGTATTTTCCAAATCGATCCGTTGTTGGTTTACGTCGGTATAGACACCCAAATGCCCACCAAACGGGATGCCGATTCCTTCGTTTATTCTCGCGTATTCGACGGCAACAGCCATGCCGTCAGCGGAGAATTGCAAAACGAAATTCTCGAAAAAATACAGTATTACGTATGGCAAAACAATGAATTCGTGGCGTTGAAAGCGGTCGGTCTCGCTTCTTGCGAACCCACGATTTCGGCGAATGCGATAGAAACGGATAAAGCCAAGAGTTTGTTGAATTATAACGATTCCGCTTCCTTCGTCATCGGAGAATCGACGGGCAATTACAACATTAAAAATAAGAACGTTTCCGTCAAAATTTCGCAGTTGGAAATTGAAATAACGGTTTCCATGATCAATGCGGACGACGGAAACAGCTCGGATGTTACCTATGGTAAAGTCCTTCGCGAAAACGCTTTAATCTATACGTTCGGCATTTCCGACGAACAGTTGGCTTTGTTTAATTCCATCAAGAATACCGACAAGACGGTCAACGAAGTATTGCAGGAAGTGTTGGATTTCTCGGGCGGTACCAATACCGTTTCGCTCTCGCAAACCAACGGAAACGTGGTATATTCTTATAACCTTTCCAATAAGAACGACAAGCAAGAAACCACTTCGTACGTTTACACGCAAAAGGGCGGACAATACGGCTTTGCACCCGTATCCGACTTGACGAGTGCGGGTAGCGTTTATTTGGAAAACGGAAAGACGTATTACAGCAAGCAAGAAGTGACGTACAGAAAGGCTAACGACAAAATCTACTATAACTACTTCGGAGAGTTCTCGCCCGCAAGCGGAACGGCACAAGCCAATACGAGGTACTATACCTTCGGAAATTCCAAACATTTGGCAGAAGGGGAAGTCTTAAGTACGGGCAGTAATTATTATAAGGTAGGCAACAGTTTCTTCGTCTATCCTTACCGCAAGGCGGACGGCAATACCGATTTTTATACCATCAGCGTCGCCAACGTGCAGGAAGGAGAATCGGTTTTGAATATGTACGTCTTTAACGAATACTATGCCGTCACCGAAGACGAATACTTTACTTCGTATCAAGATTATTATTACTTTACCGAATCGACGGTGACCGTCGGCAAGTCCGTACAAGCCAATACGTATTACGAAAAGAGCGACTTTGACAGAATGGTTTTGACCGATGATTTGGTTTTCGATTCCGCAAAGACCTACTATGTTCGTAAAGACGCCGCCTATTCGGTCGGTGAACGGGTACGGTATCAATATTATAAGAAGGCCGACGATGCCGAATTCTGGACGGAAATTGCCTCCGACGGGGATAAGACGGACGGCGCAAAGTATTATATCTTTACCGAAAGTCTGTATTCGAAAGATAAAAACGTGACCGAATACTATTATTATTTCGATGCCGTCAGTAAATCGTACAAACAGGCAAGCGACATTGATTCGGCAAAAGCCTATTCGCTCCGCTCGATTTTGGAAGAAGAAAGGGATTACGTTTCCTATTACGTTCGCTATTCCTGCTACGAGGAGAAGTATATTTCGGTGTTTGAAGACGAAAGTTATTGCCGCAAGATTGCCTATACCGAAAACGGCAAAACGTCTGCGATTTCTTACTATCGTTGTGATTTGCTTTTGGAGAATTTCGACTATCTGCTCGGTGAAAGTATTCCTGCGGGCTTCTACCGTTTCTCCCCCGTCGATAACGGATTCTTTGCGGCGAGCGGCGTCTTTGAAAAGAACGTAAACTATTATTCGTTGACTTTGGTAGAAGGTCTGAACGTAGGGGACGACGTGTCTTCTTACTACGTGGTTTCCAACGGAAGAACGATAGAAGAAGCGCAGGATTATTTCTATTACGACATCGGTAAACTGGAAGAAGGAACCGACTATACCGCCAACGGACTCGTTTCGTTGGGTGGCGTATATGAAAAGGTCATTGTCGAAGGGGTGAGTTATTACGCCTTGACGAGCGACGTACGGTATCAAAAGAATAAGAGCTATTATACTTTTGCCGTTGCGTACGAAGGCGGGGATTATATCTTTGTGGAGCAAGACGTACTCAGCTATAAGAAGCTTTTGACCTACGGACAAGGAAAAGATTATTTGCGCGGTGCGGAAATCCAAGGCGACGTCTATACCGAAGACGTCGATGCTTTCGTGCAAGCAAGCGGAAAATATCTCTATGACGTGGCGTACTACGCCTTCCTTCCCATGAACGGATACGTTGCCACCGCCGACGTGGAAAAATGTTTCGTGGCTTCGGCGGATACCTTCGTGGCAGCCGAATACGAAAGTCTGTTACCGATGGCAAAGCATGCGGCGGGCGGCAAGATTTGTTTTGTCCTGACCGAAGATGAAATCTATGCCTCCTACGACGTCGGCGACGTCATTCCGCAAAACACCTATATTTGCAAGAACGGGCAGTACGTTTTGACCGAAGACAGCATCTTCCAAAGCGGAACGGAATACTTCCTGTTTACCGAAGCGAAGACCTTAACGGCAGGAAACTATTATGTTCCTTCCGCCGGCTATACCAAGACCGAAGAAAGCATCGTTTCCATGCGGAAAGCGGTGTCGGGGAGAGATTACGCGGTAGGAAACGCCATTCCTTCTACGGGATTCTATTACGAGTACGCCTCGAACGAAGGCAAGACGGGCGTCATGGTAAACGCTTCTTCGCAAAAGACCTTCTCCAAGACCGAAACGTATTACATTTTGAACGCCTATTACGGTATCAATGCGGTGAATCCCGTCTTTGTGGAAATCAATACCAATATTTTTGCTCTGTGCGACGAAGAAGTATACGGCGATAACGCTTATTACGTCTTTACCGTTGCCGATAACTACAAGCCGACCGACTCCGTTCTCGGTGAATACTACGAATTCGACGAAGGTACCGAACGGTTTACGTTAACCAAGAAAACGGTATTCGGAGCGGGAACTTATTATCAAAAAGCTCGGTTCTATGCCGAAAAGGGTGCAAAGGTTATTCAAGACTATTATGAAGTCGACGAAAAGGGCAGATACGTTTTGACGGAGGATACCGTATTCGATTTATCCAAACGGTATTATACCTTTACCGAACAAAAACTTTCTTATTCCGAAGTGATACGTTTCTACGAATACGACGATGTCAGCGGTTCCTATTTCTTGACGAAAGACGAAAAGTATGACAAGAATAAGACGTATTACTACTTTACGCAGTCTTCGGCTTCTTTGCAAAGCGTCTTGTACGAAAAAGTCAAGAACGTGTCTTCTATTTACAATCAGTCGCAGACCATCGTCGTGGAAGTGTATTACCAAGACGGTGACGCATACGTGGCGGCGGAAGGTTTGCAATACGATGCGGGTAAGACTTATTATACCAAACGCATACAGTCCTTTATGATGTACGACGGGGCTTCCTCGTACGTAAAGACGGGTAACAATCTTTCCATTATTGCGGGAGATTATTATATCGGCGGTACCATAGACAGCCTTTCCGGAAACTATGCGGTCAAGATAATTGCTACGCCGATTACCGTTTCCAAACAAGAAATCAGTGTGGAAGGCATCGAAAGAACCTATTTGGGGGGAAAAGAAACTTGGAAATTCATTTTGAGCGACGATACCGAAAAGTCTACCGCCGTACAAACCGTCGTACAAGATTTTATTAAGAACGATACCGAAGGAAAGAATATCGTAGACAAGACTTCGGTCTATGCCGAAGCGGGTTCGAACGCCGAGTACTATATGCTCGTCAGCGAAAAACTGTTCCGCGATTATAACAACAACGAAATCAACAATTATCAAATCAACTGTAACGTGGCGACCGATTCCGATTACTATGTGATGCCGTTGACGATAAACGCTCGTCCCGTTGCCGTTTCCATTGCGGTCAAAGATAAAGTTTCTTACGGAGAATTGATTAAATTATCGGTAACCGACGATTTGCCGGCAAGTGATTTGTTTGATTCTTTCCGTACCGAACTGACGAATAATATTTTGGATATGGACAGTTTGAAGAGCTATATCGCCACGAGAAACACCTCGCCCGTCGAGTACAGCGAAAGCCTTGTCTACCATTTACAAACCGGTGCCGAAGATTACCTTGCCGAAAATTATCCGAGCTTGAACGTAACCTTCGGAGAAATGACGTTCGGTGTCAAGAAGAAGACCATTTCGGTCAAAATCAACGCCGTACTCAGCTACGCAAAAGACACTTCGGACTTCTCCATTCTGTATTCGCAGATGGATTCCATGAGCTACTACGACTACAAGCAAAAGGAACACAATAACACCGATTACAGTATTTCGTTTGCCGATTTCTCGTTAGACGGCATCGCCTATTCGTCCACGACCATGGAAGAACAGCTCGCCAAGATTTTGGAAAACGTATCCATTCGCTATTACGTCTACGCCACGCAAGAAGACAAGGACGAACAAAAAACGCCTTTGTTCGAGGGGGACAGCGTGCAAGACTTGTATACGGCGGCGGGACTGCCTTTCGTCAAAACCGCTAACAGCGTTACGCGGTTTATGAGCGATTTGGAAGATGCCGGTACAACGTGCGAAGCGTATAAACTGGTGCTTTCTTACGGGGAGGAAACCTACGATTCGGCAGAAGCTTTCTTGCACGCAAAGAGAAGCTCTTTCGATACCGTCATTCGTACCGTATCCAACGAAGGGGAAGTGTATTGCGGAGAAAACCGCATCAAAGCAAGTTCCTCGCTACTGGCAAGCAGTGCAAACTTCGAGTTTACCTACGTCAATTCCATCATCTATATTTATCCGGAAATCGCCGCTATCGGAGATTATGCCGATTATACGGTAAACGGAGAATACATCGTCGGCAATACAGAATCGGTTTTGATTTCGGACGGCGGAAAGGATTCCTTCTCCATGAATCAACAGACCAACGAAATCACCGGACTGAGCTTCCTCGTTCCGTTGATTATGTCGGGTTCCACCACGCCGAAACAGTATTACGATACCTTGATTTTCTCGGAAACCGAATCGCATCTGAGTGCCTATCCGAACGATTACGACTCCATCAACGGAAAAGGTTATAGCAGAACCATTAAGACGGAATACGTCGGAGGCGGTTCCCTTGTGGGTGGCAAAGTCGTCTTTGCCGTAGGCGACGTGATTACCGTTCGTCTTACCGTCACCGAAGAATTCTTTAACGGTAAGTATATCAATACGGTGGTATCTTCTCCGTTCAAAGTGCGTTTGGTGGACGGTCAGGTCGTCGACAAGAACGGCGGCAGCAAGTCGGCTACCGTACTTGCCAACAAAAACGATATTTCTTTCGTGGCAAGCGACAACAGCGTGAAGGCGTATAACGTGTCTTCGTCCACCGTAACGGGAACCTACTCGTTGCGGAAAGAATCCTCCGATTACGAAGGGCTTTACGATATATTGACGTTGCGTCTGTCGTTGACGCCCAAGAAAGGTGCCGATTCTTATTTCTTTACGGCGAACGTATACGAAAATGAAGACGGCAAACTGAGCGTAACGTTCGTGGGAGGAAGCTTGTCGGAAAGCTATATTCGCTTCACGCCGTCGACCGATATGTTGTTCTTAACCAACCATGCCTCCGCGAAGCAGGACGGTACGGTTTACAGCACGCTGAGCGAATTGACCGCAAGCGAAAAGAATTCGTATAAAGGATATTCGGTAGCCTATGCGGAAAACAACTTAGGCGGAAAACTGTACGTCAAAGTCACCGAAAACGATGCGACGGTCTATACGCGTGCAAAAGGCACGATGGTTTCTTCGGCAGGATATTATCTCGCTAAAACGGCTTCGGTACAAAAAGGCAACGACGTTTCCTCTTTGTACGTTCCTTACAGCGAGGATTATATCTATTTGAATGAATTGTTCTCAATCTTTGACGGCAGAAGCCATACGATTAGTATCACGTTGGATAAAGTGGGTATTCTTACTTCGCTTTCTCAAGCGACGATAGACCAGACCTGTACGCAAGACGAATACTATGCCAACCAAAAGAACGAAACCATTCGCTTCTATACCGAATCTCTTACTGCGGGCAGTGAAGTGATGGCGGACTATTACGCTTTTAATCCCGTTTCGTTGGATTACGGCACGCCGTTATACAATACGGACGGAACGGTTCTGTACTTCGTCAGAAACGGCGATAACGTCTACTTGCCCGACCATTATTTAGCGAAAGCAGGGGTACGGTATTATCAAAAAGTATCGTTGACCTTTGCCCTAAACGTCGGAAGCGAGCTTGCGGCGGGTACTCCGTTGTTCGATACGGACGGCTCGTTCCCGTTGTATTATATCTGTGAAAAAATCGGAGAAGAAATGTACCGATTCAGCAGGCCTTCTGTGACGACGGCAGACGGTACGACGACCTATTATTCCTTTACGAGAACGGCGTCCGAAGCCGTAACGAGTAACGAATACTTCTTCCGTCCCAATACCGAAGGAGCTATCGAAACGACTTCTTTCCATGCGGAGGGCTCTATCGTTTCCGGTATTCGTAAATACTATGTTTACGTTGAAGCGGATTCCGTCTTGGCTACCCGAGCGGGTGGCACCGACGAATCGGTGGGCTTGTTCCTGTCCTACGTCGGCGGCGCGTATAAGAATATCTATGCCGAAGGGCAAAACTACGTTTACGACGCTACCTTCTTCGAGAAGGACGGCGTATCGATTACCGGCAAAGCCTCGGTATCCTTCGAAAACGTTTCCCTTGTGGTCAGCGGATTGAGTATTAAGAGCAGAAAACTGGCGACTTTGCAGAGAAACGGAAAATATTACGTCCGTAATATCGTAGCATTCCCGAGCATTTTGGATACGGTGAAGGGCATGTGCCTCACCACCTACAAGACGCAAAACGAAACCGCTTCGACCATTGTTTCCGCCATGACGAACGCAACCTTGTCGTATTACGTGTTGAACGGTTCTACCGATACCGAAGACGCCATGAAGGGCAAGACCTATGCCGGAGAAGAAGACCATAACCTTGTTGAGAGTATTCTGGTGAAGCCGAACAGCAGTTTCACCTACCGTCAAATATCAAGCGGCGGCGAAGTGAAAGACAAGCAACTGACGTACGGCTTGTATAAAATTGCGGTGGCGTATACCTTCTCCATCGAACCGAACGTCAGTGAAACGTACTACTGGATGGAGTATGACTTTATGATTTTGCCTTCGCAAAACACCACCTCCCTGCAAAAGTACGGCAGCGAAGAAGAAGGAAAGGTGGCTACGGGAAGCGATCCGATTACGCTATCCTCCGTTGTTTCGTGGAATGAGTATTATTCGGGTTGGGAAACGGTTTCCGGTTGCCAAATCGCCGATAAGACGTATTATTATCGGAACGTAAACGGCACGTGGAAATTTATCCCCGTCAGCACCGACGGTACCTACGAAAAGGAAGTGGAGTACGTATCCATTGTCTTTGACGAAGGCGTGCCTATGGAACGCTTTGCGGGTACGACGATCGGCAAGAATATCTTTGAGTATCAAAACGGTAGCTATGTTCCGACCTCGGATACCGAGTATTCGGCAGATAAGATCTATTATAGCTTGTTGACCGTATTGGATACTAATGGATTGGAAGGGGTGAATATCACCGCCGATATGAACGTATTTACTTTCGACTACGACAGTAATGCTTTCATAAAGGTATTGGGTACGTTGCAATCCGATAAGAACTATTATTTGATTGACAGCGGTTACAAACTTGCCGACGGCAGTACTCTTCCCGACGACTACTTCATCTATGACGTCGAAAACAATCTGTTCGAAAAGCCGAGAGCCTTGTACCAATCGGGCGTCAGCTATTTCGACCTGTCGGAATTCGGCGATCCCGTTTCGGAAAACGCATCGTATTTTGTGTATAACGCTTCGAACGATTCCTTTACGCCCGCAGGATTGAATGACTATGCGAACGTTATTGAATTGCATCAAACGGTCAATCCTTTGTACGGTACGAAGATTACCGACGGCGTCTTCATGGTGAAAGACAACGTTGTACAAAGCACCTCGAAGTTCTCCGTCAATACGACGAACTACGCTTTGTCTACCTTTGACGGCACCAGAATCAACGTAGCGTTTTACGTTTTGGACGATATTTACTACACCACCGACAACGGTCAAACCTACGTCAAAGAAAATACCCTGTATAAGTTCGTACAGAAGTCTGTCAGCGTAGGCAGTGCCGTAGACGGCAAGAGCTATACGCAATCGGGCAATCGATTCTCTTTGGCTACGGGCACCTATCAAAGCGGTGTAAAGTATTATAATATCATGCCGCTCGGCGATAAGGATTCTACTTTGGACGCCTACGTGTACCTGTCGGATGATCATTGTTATGAAAAGACGACGAATACCTATGTATATCCCGCCGCTGTGTTTAGTGAGAACACTTCGCCTCTTTCGGGATCGTTGGATGGGCAAGGCGTTTACGTTCTAAACGGACAAAACAACTATGTTTTGGCGAGTGGAACGTATAATTCCGGTATCACCTATTATACCAAGAAAGTCACCGGCAATCGGTTTGTATCCGTTCAAGCGATGATTTATGATAAAGTTACCGCCGGTAGCAATCCTTGCTATCGCGCATACAACACAGGCAATACCGACAGTTCTTCTATTTATGCGTTGACGCAACTGATCGGCCCGAGCGGTGACATCGGAGCAAACGTTGCGGTTAAATCGGGCGACGTCTATTATCCCGCAAGCGGAACCTATCAAGCGGGTAGCGAATACTATTCGGTACGCGAGTATACGACGTATTATATTAAGGACGAAACGACGGGCGAAATGTATATACCCGATACGGGCGTTTATACCTATCAAGAGAACGTATCCTATTATCGCTCCGACTACTTCTTTGATTATACGGTCGGTTCTCCCGTCGCCGAAAACGTGTATTATTACAGTAACGGCAATTATCTGCGTGCAACCGGTACCTATCAAGCGAACGTGGCTTATATTCAAATTCCGTTCCACATAACGGTCACGAACGACAAAATCGGAACGAGAGTGGAAGACGACGTATACGTCTACGATGCCGTAAACGGAACATTCGATTTACCGAAAGCAACGGGTTACGCTTCCGAAACGTACTATAAGATTTCGGAGAGCCGAAAACTTGTCGGAGCCACGTCGGGCATATCGGGAAATAAGTATTTGTATTATTACAATACCAATACCGAAAAATACGAAGAAGCACCCACCAAGTTCAGCGAAGATTTGAAATATTATATTTTGAATCCCGTCATCGGTATCACCGGTTCTACGGGAGCCGCTGCCGCCGAAAACACCTTCCGTTTGGTTTCTTCGACTTCTACCGCCGAAACCCCGATAAACGTATCGACCGACTCTTTGACGGTCACCTATCAAGAAACCAACGTTTTGAAGGTAGCCAATCAGGAAAGCGCCATCACCGCACATACCGATGCTTTGTTGATGACCGCAACGGGAGATTCTTTCGATACCCTTGCTACGGCGTTGAATTCCTTTATTACCGTTGACGTTGCCAACAAGACGGTTATTTCGGAAGAAGACGGCGTTCTGTATACGAACTATAACGAATTCGTCCATGCCGCCAAATCCCTGTTCGACGGAGCGAAAGAAACGGTAAACGCTTCTTATACGGTACAGAACAGCGGTATTTGGGGTGTAGATTCCTCCTTTATGGCACTCGGCAAGAGTTCGGAAAAGACATTGGACGATTGGATTTCCAAGTTGTCCCGTATCTTCGGCTTCTCGACGAAAGAAGAGTTTGTGTCCAAGTTGAGCTCTTTATCGACCATCCTTCGTGCCAACAATAAGGGGTCAAGGACTTACTCCATGGGACGGAGAGTGGCGTATGACGGAGCCGTTTATGCTAATAACGGCACGAAAAACGGAGCCGTAAACGGTACCTTCGTTTTACCGTACGTCTTTAAGACTGCTTCCGTAACGGTGGCAGGTGCCGTTTTCGTGACGAAGGACGCCACCTACATTTGGGTAAACGATACCGCCGTCGTCGATTCGTTGCAGAACACGACGATTGACGTTTACGGACGTTCTTGTCTGTTTGAACAGGAATACTTCAAAAACGACGCAACCTATAAGGCGGGCGAAACGTATTATCTTTTGAATTATGCCGTCGACAAAACGTCCTATTCGACGAAAGAAGAAATTGCCGAATACGTATATATCTATGAAAAGAACGACGGCTTTGTCAAAGACAATCAATATATGAATTACCGTACCGACGAAATCTATTATCGGTTGCGTTTTGCCAAAGATAACGCCACAATCCAAAAAGAATTGGAAGCGGCGAAGGAAACCTATCACGTTTCGTTGTTGCAAAAGGCTTCGAATGTGTATCTGTACGATGAAACCGCACAAATCTACGTTTATGCGGATACGAATGCTTGTTCCGAAACGCAATCGGCTTCCGTAGCGGGCGGATGTTTGACCGTTACTTCCTGCGAATGTAATATCTTTAAGGATACCGAGTATAGCGAAACTTCCGCAGATATGTCGGAAAAAACGATTGCATTGTTCGATACCCTTGCCGAAAGCTTTAAGAATTTGGGTGCCGTGTACGGAACGAATGGCGAAAAACAAATGCTTACGGCATCTTCGACGGAGTATTCCGAATTCTTGCAAGCCGTTCGTTCGGTATTTTATTCCTCTTCGGCGGAATGTACCGGTTCTATCGATATTGACGAAACCGCCGGTGCTTTAATCGGCATTACGCAAGACTATACGGCGTTCGTCGGTTCCGACTATCTGCCTTCGAGGTCGGATTGCCTTACCATTGTTTCCCGCTTGTTCGGGTTTGACGCCGTTTCCGCCTATACGAGTGCCGTTTCTATCGTTTCGTCTACGTTGAGCGCAAACGGTGCCGGTGCATCGACGTCTTCTTTGACGGCAAGACTACGCTATAAAGGCAGTATCTATACGGAGAACGGTTACGTGCTTCCGTTTGTCTTTGCCGATACCGTTGCGGGTAATTTCTGCGGTTTGGTGTTCTTGCGTTCGGGTGCCGTTTCGGTATGGATCAGCGATATCGAAATGGCGAAAGAAGCCGTTAAGTGCGATGAAAAATCCTCCGTCACGTTGGTGGGCAGATGCCTGTTGTTTGACGGTACTGACACCTATTCCTTGATGACGGTTTTGGACGTTTCTTCTCTCATCGGACAGACTATCAACGAAGATATGAATATCTTTGTTTATAACTATTCCGAAAATCGTTTTGAGAAAAAGACGAACGGCTATTTTGAAACCAATACGCAATACTACGTTATCGATCAAACCGAAAGCATAGAAGAGGGTACCGATTTGGATACCGCCGAATATGCCGATTTGTATCAGTACGACGGGAAGACAGCTTCCTATACCAAGCCGAAGGCATATTATGAGAACGAACTCGACTATTATAGTTTGTCTTCTTTCGGAACGGGAACCACAAAGAATACCTACCGATACAACGCCGACGGCAACAAGTTTGAAGCGGTAACTTCCGCAGAGGAACAAGGAATCGTGTTATGGCACGAAGCCTCGGAAGAACAATACGGTAAGGTTGCCCCCGGTGCGTTATTTACCTATAGTGATCAAAACTATTATCAAAAGGTAGATTACGATATTAACACCACCAACCTTGCTCTGTCCCGAATGGCGGGTGAAGCGATATCGACCATCAAGTACTATACCAAGTCGTCCGAACTCGGAACGTTTAACGAGTTCAAACCGTACGTATACGACGCCGCTTTGATGACGTACTACGATTTGAACGGAAACGGAAGTACGGATTCTTCCGACGTCTACAAACGGAACGACGTCGTCGGTACCGTCGGTAACGATATTCCCGATAACGTGTTCACGTTGAATCAGGACGGGCACTCGTACAGCAGAGTATACGGACAGTATCAAAATGACGTTTTGTATTATAGCTTTACGAAAATTTCGGCCGATAAGTATTATTTCTACGATACCGCTTCCGACAGTTATATTCGAGCCAACGACGAAATCTATTTCTGGGGAACCGATACCTACGCTTCTCCGTATTGGATGAAACCTTCCGAATTGCCGATCGGACAATCGGTTCCGAAGAACGTTTACGTTTATAACGCAAATAATAACACGTTTACCCATCCGAACGGAAACTTCGTCGTCGGAAACGACTACTTCTTCATTGACGTTTGGATGACCGACGATGAATTCGTCATCGGTGAAGAAGTCGACGAAAACGTGTACACGTTCGATTCCAAGCAAAAAGTATTTACGTCGGTTCATTATGCCAACGAAAAGGGCTTATACGTCAGAATCAATCAAAATCGTGAGATTTCCGGCATTGCTTCGACGCAGTACACCTACGTATACGATCAAACCGCCGATACCTTCACCAAAGTTTCGGCAACGGCTACCTATGATCCTACCTTGCACTACTTTGCTTTGAACGTAATACCTACCGTAAACGTACGGGACGGCGGGAAAGCGGCAAACGACGTGTACAGAACGGACGAAAACGGCAACCTCGTACACGATACCGCTTATAATAAGGAGTATGCGTACGTCAACTTGAACCACGCCCTCAATCCTGCGAGCATCGGTGCCACGTTACCGGCAAACAGTTACGTTTACGAAAACGGAATCTTCCGAAACGTTTCCGGTAACGCCTATAACGGAACGAAATATTACTATCATATCGAGTTCGGTACCGAAGACTATATCCACGAAATCAATAACAGCTCTTTCTTAGACGGAAAACTGTTTACGGCGGAAGGAAACGAATACGTACAACAGCTCAGCTATGACGCAAGTAAGACCTACTATTATATTGATTATACCTCGGAATTCTTCTACGCCAAGAAGGATACCATGTATCCGAGAGAAATCGAAACGGATATCTTCGAATATAACGGCGTTACCGAAGAGTACGTGAAACCCGCCGAAACGGCGTACTTGCCCGAAAAGGTGTATTACAGAAAATCCTATCAAGAATTTTCCTACTTCTCCGTTGAAGATATGGCGGGCAGTTTGGAAAGCTCCACGTTTATTTTCGATGCCGATTTCAGTGACACGTCGGCAAGCAGTTTGTGGATTTATCTCGGTTTGTCCGACACCGCCATCAAAGAATTGGATTCTTCGGTACAGGGCGTGCAATCGGGTAGCGGTATCGGCATTAACGTTTCGGCATCCATCGGAAAAGGTGCCGATGCGGGTAAGGTCAATATGTCGACGAAGGTTTACGCCACGTTGTACAGAAAGCCCTCTTTGACGTCGGAAACGACTTCCTATCATAGCGCTTGGACGTTTATCTACGATGATAACGAGGATAAGAAAGACCTTTCTTATATCGCTTGGGAAAGAGGAATCAACATTTTGAAAGTCGATTATATCGTTCACGATGCGGTCTATGACGATGACGGTACAACCGTCCTGACGCCTGCCGAAGGCATCATCGTGCTTCGTTTGTATCAGTATTACGAAAAGAACGGTATGTTCGTAACCGATTTGGTATGGCAAGAAAAGATTCGTAACGGTTCTATGTTGTTGGAAGGCGGTTCTTCCACCATTACGACGGATGATATTGCCGAAATCTATAAGGGACTTTCTTATCAAGGCATCACTTCGAGCGGTGTCGATTTGAAGGTTTACTCGTTGGAGAACAATATTGCGCCCATAACCGACGTCGACTTTATTCAATATGACTTTGAAAAGTCCACCGCGTATATCATGCAAGCCGATTCGTCCGATTCGTATGGCGACGAAGGGTACAGTATCGGCGTCTTCGTGTCGGGCAGCGAGTCTTTCGGTTCTTCCGAAGCAAAGTCCTATTCGGAGGGCTATGATAAACCCATGCAAGGCACCGGCGGCAGCTACTACGTTCTTTCCGATTCCTATTCCACGCCGTACGTGTATAGTGGAAATGCACAATACATACGGTT
>DCGI01000099.1:0-215 GCA_002315475.1 Christensenella sp. UBA1782
TTCGAGGATTTGGGCCGGAACAGTCGTTCCGAGGGCCGTGAAGTCCGGGGTGACGGCACTCTTGTAAAGGAAGTTGGAAAGTTCGTTTGACAGGAAGGCTTTTGCGTCGTTTTCGCTGATTTTAAAGCATTTCTGATCGGGATTCATAAAATAGCAGTTGGCCTTATCGGTAGAGAAGTAGAAGGCATAGGTTTTCTTAGTCGTTTCGCCTTCCG
>DCGI01000099.1:252-10274 GCA_002315475.1 Christensenella sp. UBA1782
GCCTTCCGTTTCGGTACCGTCCGGATTCTTTTCGGTTGTAACAGTTATATAATCCGCAAGCAGCATATTGTCGGCGTTGCGCAGATTTTCGGGAATCTCGGAAACCGCAGCGGCCCCCTTGATCATCGAATTGAACATCTGCCACTTGCTGTCCTCGGCTTCTTCGCTGTCAATTCTGTATTCGTTCTGAAGCGGGTCTTTGACCTGCAGATATGTGTTTTCCGATGTCTCTATTCCGGGCTCCTCAACGTGACTGCTGTAATAAGCAATGGCTACGTATGTCGGTATGAAAACGACGACAAGAGCCAGAAGGAGTACTATAAACTTTTTAACTGAAAACTCAAATTTCATCTGCTTCACCTGAACAAATAATAGTTTATTATATTATACTACAATATATAATTTCGGTCAAGAAAAATTATAATGAAAAAATACAAAAAACTCTTGCATTTTCTGTGAGTTTGTAGTATAATATCCGCTGTTGTATGCGTATTACAAGAATTATAGGAGGTGTCAGTCATGGCAAAATGTGCTGTATGCGGAAAGGGCGTTGTTTTCGGTAATACTGTTTCCCATTCACATCGTAAATGCAACAGAAGCTGGAAAGCCAATATCCGTCAGGTCAAAGTGATCGAGAACGGAACTCCGAAGACTGTCAGTATCTGTGCGCGTTGCCTGCGCACCATGAAAAAGCAGCAGGACGCTTAATGCGAATAGCATAAAAATATCGGGTCGCTTTGCGGCCCGGCTATTTTTTTAAACGGACTTTTCCATCGTGAAGGTCTGTCACTGTGTATCATTTGGGTACAGACCTCTGCCAAAATACCTATAAAACGTTATGCAAAGGAGCCGCTATGAATCCTGAATATGCATTTCTCGGACTGAACGAATCCGTAAAACTGCCCGCGGGGACTAAGCCTATTTATTTCAGGCCTGACGAAAAGCTCTCGGAACCTGTCCGTACGCATATCGACCTTCAGTTCGGAATTTTCGGCAATTTTGTGATGATGCACGCCGATTGTATCACAAGAGATCTGATAGAAGACAAAGAAGATTATTTCAATCGCATAATGTATGAAAAAGGAATCAGTACGTACGTAACTCAATGGAATTACGGTTCCATTTATCCCAATGACTGCGGTTTATGCGCGGCTTACACATGCTACCGCGGCAGAGAATATTTAATCTGTAACAGCGAAGCAACCGACAGACTATTATTCTCAGTTGCAATTGAGTCAGGATACAAACACGTTCAGGTAAAACAGGGATATTCCAAATGCAACTGCGCCGTCCTTTCCGACGGTGCCGTCATTACCGAAGACGCAGGAATTGCCAAAGCACTTGAAAAGGAAGGAATACCCTGCCTGCTGCTTTTTACAAAGCAGGTATTGCTGCCCGGCTATGAATACGGTTTTATCGGAGGCTGCACGGGGCTTTACCGTGATACTCTGTATTTCAACGGCTGCGTTGAAGCTCATCCGGAGTTCGAAAAAATGTCGCTGTTTGCCTCCTTCCATAATACGAAGCTGGTATCTCTCGGCGATTATCCGCTGACCGACGTCGGCTCGATTTTCTTTATATGAGATGACAGGGGACGGTTCTTTTGTCATCTTCGCAAATTGCGGAGATGACAAAAGAACCGTCCCCTGTCATCTTTATTTAATTGAAAATTCCGGTCGAGAGATAATGCTCACCCGTATCCGGGAAAACGGTTACGATTGTTTTTCCGGCGTTTGCAGGCAAAGACGCGATTAATCCTGCGGCAAAGGATGCGCAGCCTGAGGAAATTCCGCAGAGCAGGCCGTAGCGGCGTGCGAGTGCAACGGTTTCGTTGATTGCATCCTCGTTTGAAACGGTGATGACTCCGTCAACCAGAGACGAATCGAAGTTATCGGGGATGAAGTTTGCCCCGATTCCCTGAATCTTATGCGGTCCTGATATACCGCGGCTGATGAGCGGAGAAGACTCGGGCTCCACGGCGATTACCCTGATTGAGGGATTCATCTTCTTGAGATAGGCAGCAGTGCCGCAGAGTGTTCCTCCTGTTCCCACACCGGCGACGAGGACGTCGATTTTTCCGTCAAGGTCACGCCAGATTTCGGGACCTGTTGTCTTCGTGTGAGCATCCGGGTTTGCGTGATTTGAAAACTGACCGGCAATGATTGAACCGGGAATTTCCGCATGCAGCTTTTCGGCGAGAGCGGACGAACCCTTCATTCCTTCAGAACCCGGGGTCAGAATCACTTCGGCTCCGTACGCACGGATGAGGTCGATTCTTTCCTTACTCATTGTGTCCGGCATTATGATTTTGACCTTATATCCTCTGACCGTACCGTAGCATGCCAGTCCGATTCCGGTGTTTCCGCTTGTAGCTTCGATGACCGTGCCGCCGCGGATGAGCTGTCCGGAGGCTTCTGCCTGATTGAGCATTTCTATGGCAGGACGGTCCTTTGCGGAGCCCGCCGGATTGAACATTTCGAGCTTTGCATACACGTTCGCACCAAGGTCCTGATGGATGTGCAGCATGGGAGTGTTTCCTACGAGCTGTTCAAGGTTTTCGGCGATTGCTGCCTTTGATTTTACCGTGTTGTTTTCCGTTTTATCCTCGCAGACCTTGACTTCGGTGACTTTGGGATGCAGGAGTCTGAAAACCGTACCTGTTGCTCCGATTCTGAAAAGAACGGCGCTGTTTTCTTTTCCGATATAAAATTTTGCATAATCGAGTGCACGGTTCTGCTTTCTGAATGCATAAATTGACAGAATGAACGGAACAGTGTCGGCGGAATCCGGATTGACGGTTCCGGCTAGGCAATATTGTCCCGTTGGACTTACAAGTGAGGACAGAGCCGGGAAGAGATCGTTATCCATCTCATACGCTTCAATATCGCAGTCGGCAGGGGATTCGAGCTCCTGCTTTTTTATCTGAGACTGCTTTCCGATAAATCCGTCGGAAACCGCCGTGACTCTGACTCTTCTGTAAAGACGCATTTTTTCAAGCAGAGCAGGAGAAAACGACAGGGGCTCGTAAGACGAGAATATTCTGATTATGTTGTCGTCCGGGGCGACGCTTACGGGGATTCCCGCGAGCAGTCCTTCGGTTTTTGCCATTCTGCAGAGGTGTTCCGACTTGAGCTTCGTTGTTCTGACAAGTACGGAGCCCGAATAATCGTCGAGCAGATCTTCGGGATTTACGTGATTGCCGGGCAATTCGTTGAGTAAAATGCAGCAGGGACCGAAAGCCTGTACGATATCGTTCAACAGACCGGCGTCTGAGCACGAAGCCGCCGAAGCCGAGCGGTCGTATTCATAAAAATCGCAGAGAAGTCTTTCGGTTATTGACGTGTATTTGAAATCGGACATTCCGTCAGGCTTTGAAATGATGACTCCGCAGTCGTTTCCGGAAGCCGGCGAGCGGACAGGCTCAGGGCTGAACGAAAGTCTGTAAGAAGGGCTCTGCCAGTAAATCATCCTGTTGCATATGACACTGTTGAACTGAGGTTTTTCGCTTTTTGAGATACTGAAGCTGTAATCGTCAGTATCGGCATCGCCTGTCGCAGCATATTCGGCAAGGCTTGTGAAGGCAAGACCGGCGTTTTTACGTTCTGCGTATATGTTGGCTTCTGCGGACAACTCGTTCCAAAGCTTCAGGCAGTCTTCGCTGTCGCATCTTAAATCAGATAAGAGAACGGCGTCGCGCAAGGTGCAGCTTTTTTTCAGGGCTGAGTTCACAAAATAAAGTTCGGAGACGTTCGGCTCACGCTTTTCGTCTTTGAAAATCTGCTGAATATAACACATCAGAGGGAGGTCGGCGCCAAGACCGAGATCATCTGAAATCATTTTCAGATATTCCGAATTACAGGTCAGAAATCCTTTGACTGTTCCTTTTTTTCTGTCTTCCATAACGGTTCCTTTCGGGCACGCGTCCGTGCCGCAATTTAAATTAATACTCCTGTGCAGATATCCGAATTCGAGCCGGTTACACGTACTCTTCTTATCTGTCCGTGCAGCATTTCATCGGAATGTACGGCGGTTTCGACGAAGGAAGCGCTGTGACCGTGCCACAGTCCGTTTTCTTCCGTTTCAAAAAGCACGTCAAATTCCGTACCGACAAGCTCTTCAAGCAGTGATTTTCGTGTCAGTTTGGCATCTTCGGCAAGTATTCTGCACCTGCGCTGCTTTTCTTCTTTGGATATTTTATCCGGCATATCTGCCGCTTCAGTACCTTTGCGGGGAGAAAAAGGGAAGATATGCGTCATTAAAAATCTGTTTTCAGTGATAAATTTACGTGTAAGCTCAAAATCTTCTTCGGTTTCACCGGGAAAACCGACTATGATGTCGGTTGTGAACATAACTCCGGGAATGGCCTCCCTGATTCTTTTAAGCGCATCGTAAGCCTGGTCCGCGTTGTATCTGCGCCTCATTTTGGCAAGAATATGTGAAGATCCGCTCTGCATCGATATATGAAAATGAGGAGCCATACATCTGAGCTTTGCGGTTTTCTCAAGGAAAGCAGGCCGGAAAAGAGTCGGGTCCACAGAGCCGAGACGGATTCTTATATTGTCAGAAATCTTTTCAATTTCACACAGAAGGTCCGCAAGAGATTCTTTGGTATCTTTTCCGAATGAAGCGGTTTCGATTCCTGTCAGAACGATTTCACGGCAGCCGCTGTCGATAAAGGTTTTGGCCTCCGATAATACGTCGGAAATATTCTTTGAGCGTACAGGTCCGCGTGCGTCGCAGATGGCGCAGTATGCACAGTGATTTTCACAGCCGTCTTCGATTTTTATGTACTGACGGGTTCGGGGGAAAGCGGTGATACTCATTTTTTCAAACTCCGCGTCCCCGAGGGGTCGTATATCGCAGCTTACCGAATGCTGAACTCCTTCTTTTGTAAGAGAAAGGGCAAGATCTGCGCATTTCAGCTTGTCGATATTGCCGATAACGGCGCTGACGCCCTCGATTTTCCGTATGGTTTCGGGATTGCGCTGGGAAGAACAGCCGCATACGATTATTGCTGCCAAAGGATTTCTTCGGTGCAGCTGCCTTATCATCTGGCAGGATTTTCGGTCGGCTTCGGCGGTCACCGTGCAGGTGTTGATTACGTATGCATCGCAGACATCGTCGCTTGACAGAACTTTCATACCGAGTTTTTCACAGCGTTCGGCGATT
Source organism: Christensenella sp. UBA1782 (assembly GCA_002315475.1). Classification (GTDB taxonomy): domain Bacteria; phylum Bacillota; class Clostridia; order Christensenellales; family DTU072; genus CAG-1782. The sequence goes on from DCGI01000099.1 coordinate 5,422, forward strand.
GCTTCGCTTTCATATTGATTGACTTTACAGCCGAGAGTCAGAATGCCGACAGTTTTTCTTTTTAATATATCATTCATTCTTAAATTGCTCCTTAATAACAACATATTTTATCATTTTTCCATTATATTGTAAACAAAAAAATGTTTTTTACCGGTAGTTATTGAAAAAAAGCTTTTGATGGTGTATAATACACATAATGACGTATTATGGTTGAAAAGATGTTTCGGACTTTGGGACGCAGTTCAACCTGATGTATGAAAATGTATAAAAAGGAGCACTGCAAATGAGTACCTTACACATTGTCGATCATCCCCTGATTCAGCACAAGCTCTCGATTATGAGAAACAAGAAGACCGGTTCCAAGGACTTCAGAGAGCTTCTTTCGGAAATTGCCATGCTCATGGGATATGAGCTGACACGTGACCTCCCCCTTGAGGACATCCAGATTGAAACTCCTATCTGCAAGATGACTGCAAAGACCATCTCGGGTAAGAAGCTTGCCATCGTTCCGATTCTTCGTGCCGGTCTCGGCATGGTTGACGGACTTCAGAAGCTCGTCCCCGTTGCCAAGGTAGGACATATCGGTCTTTACCGTGACCCCGAAACACATCTGCCTCACGAATATTACTGCAAACTGCCGCCTGACATTGAGGACAGAATCGTAATTCTCGTCGACCCGATGCTTGCAACCGGCGGTTCCGCCAGCGATGCTTTGACTATGCTGAAGAAGCACGGCTGCCATAACATCAAGTTCATGGCTCTGGTCGGTGTACCCGAGGGTATCACCAAGGTTCAGGCTGAGCATCCGGACGTAGACATTTACGTTGCAGCCCAGGATGAATGCCTCAACGAGCACGCATACATCGTTCCCGGTCTCGGCGATGCCGGCGACCGTATCTTCGGAACCAAATAATTTCGATAAAGCCTCGGGGCCGTCGCGAAACGCGCCGGCCCCTCATCTTTTCGGAAAAGTGAACCAGGGGACGTTTCTGCTGGTTCAAATTTAACCGGGGGACAGATGTGTGAACCTGGGGACGTTTCTGCTGGTTCAAATTTAACCGGGGGACAGATGTGAAAAAACGTTTTTTACAGTTTTGTTAAAAACAATATTGAAGATTCCTTTTTATTACTGCAGGAACAATCATAAAACGAAGAATAAAATGAAAATATTGACTATCGGTCAGAACGACGCAGGGCAGAGAATTGACAAGTTTTTGTCGAAGGCCGTCAAGGGACTTCCTCAGTCTCTGCTTTATAAGTTTCTGAGAACCAAAAAAATAAAGCTCAACCGTAAACGTGCTGAGCCATCAGATATGCTGAACGTCGGGGATGAAATTCAGCTGTTTATCAAGGACGAATTTTTTGATACTCCTGATAAGGACGAAACAGCTCTTTCATCAATTAAGCCTAAGCTCGACATAGTATTTGAAAACAAGGATATTATCCTGATTAACAAACGTCCCGGCGTTGTAGTCCACGAAGACGATGAAGGCCGTGATAATACGCTCGTTATGCATCTAAAGGCATATCTTCTTCAGAAGGGAGAGTATGACCCGAAGAACGAGCAGTCTTTTGCTCCTGCCCTGTGCAACCGCATTGACCGTAACACAGGCGGAATCGTAATTGCCGCCAAGAACGCAGCAGCTCTCAGGGATATGAATGAACGAATCAGAAGCGGCCAGATATCAAAATATTATCTTTGCGCCGTTCACGGGGTTCCTGCACGTCCTTCGGCTAAGCTTTGCGCGTATCTTCGTAAAGATGAACGCACCAACTCCGTAGACGTCTCTGATACTCCAAGGCCCGGATATAAGGAGATTATCACCGGTTACCGACTGCTCGGTTCCCGCGAAGGCGACAGCCTTCTTGAAATTCGTCTTTATACCGGCCGCACGCATCAGATCCGTGCCCATATGGCTCACATCGGCCTGTCACTTCTCGGCGAAGGCAAATACGGAGTCAACCGTGATGACCGCAAACGGGGTTACCGCCACCAGGCTCTGTATTCCTATAAACTCCGCTTCGATTTTGACAAAACCGGTGACGTTCTTGACTATCTTGCCGGCAGAGAATTTTCTCTTTCATACGACGACGTCTGGTTCGTCAAGGATTTTATCTGAATAAAAAAGCAGCCGCACGAATGCAGCTGCTTTTTTATCGGATAATGACTCAGTCTCCGATGTAAGGAAGAAGGGCGACCTGACGTGCACGCTTGATGGCTGTGTTCAGCTCTCTCTGATGCAGAGCGCAGGTTCCGGAAACGCGGCGGGGAAGAATCTTTCCGCTCTCGCTGATGAACTTGCGGATGCGTCCGATGTCCTTGTAATCAATGTAATCAATCTTGTCTTCGCAGAAAATGCAAACCTTTTTTCTGCGGCGGTTCATGGTAGCGGGACGTGCTGCTCTGGGAGCACGATCCTTTTCGGGCTGTCTATCCATTATAGAATACTCCTTAATATTTAAAATTTAAGTTGCCGTGCGTCAGAAGGGGAGATCGTCCTCGTTCTTGACTACGTCGAAGCTTTCGGCGGCAGCCGGTGCGGCATAAGATTCACCGGATGCAAAGGGAGCAGAAGGTCCGCCTTCGGTCTTGGAGTCAACGAACATAGCTTCGTCAACAACAACCTCGGTTGAATAACGGGTCTGGTTCTGCTGATCGGTCCACTTTCTTACCTGAAGGGAACCGGTGATGCAAAGGGCTGAGCCCTTCTTAAAGAAACGTGTAATGAATTCAGCGGTCTGACGCCATGCAACGCAGTTGATAAAGTCTGTCATCTGCTGTGCCTGACCCTCATTTGAGCGGGTGCGGCGGTTGATTGCAAGGGTGAAAGATACGACTGATACGCTGTTCTGTGTGGTTTTAAGTTCGGGGTCTGCTGTAAGTCTGCCGCAAAGGATTACTTTGTTGAGATTCAGATTAGACATAAGAAATACCTCTTAAAATAAAATATTTTAAGAACCCGGATTATTCAGCAGTTTCAGCGGGAGCAGCTTCTTCAGTTACTACGGGAGCTTCGGCAGCCTCTTCAGCAGGGGCAGCTTCCACAGCGGCGGCAGCAGCAGCGGCAGCCTTGTCGGCGGCGCGGCGGATTACCTTTTCGACGGTCTCCTCGTCAAGCTTCAGAATAAGGGTGCGCATGACGGATTCGTCGATGTTGAGAAGTCTTTCCAGCTCAGCAGGGAATGCGGGTTCACTTCTGAAGGTTACGATAGTGTAGTAGCCTTCCTTTTTGTCGTTGATGGGGTACTCAAGACGGCGCTTGCCCCATTCAGCCTTGTCTACAATCTCACCGTTTGCCTCGATGAGTCCTACGAATTTGCCGACTGTTGCAGCCGTGGCCTCTGTGCCGTTGGCAACATCAGTGATGAAAAGCAGTTCGTATGCGCCTTTTACATTTTTGTTATCCATATTTTACCTCCTTATGGACATATGACCGCGCCGCATAGCGCGGTAAGGAGACGGGTAAATTTTCCCGCACCGAGATAATATTATACTGCCTATTCACAATTTTGTCAACATTTTTTTAATATTTTTCACGATTTTATTGCGTTTTTACATATATATTTTAATAAAAGCATCTTTTTTGCATATTTCATTGCAAAACAATGCTTCATATGATAAAATTTACAAAAAGATATTTGCAAAACAGGTGTATAGCGTGAATCATTTGGATTTCCGTATCTGAAGATATTTTAGTTTCACGCCCACTTTGTGCCCGTCTGTGCAAAGTGCGAAGAAAGGAATGGTTATTATGATAAACGTAGCTATGATCGGCTTCGGCGGAATCGCCCAGGCCCACAAAAACGCACATCTGAAGATGGAAGCAGCCGGTAAGGAACGCCTGGTTGCCATCTGTGACATAACCCCCGAGGCTTTCACAAAAAGAATAAAAATCAACATCGATACCGGTGAACCTATTAAGGAAGGAAACTTCAATAAATATACCGACCTCGAAGAAATGCTCTCAAAAGAGAAAATCGACCTTATCGATATCTGCATCCCTTCGTATCTTCATGCAGAATATGCGGCCAAAATGCTTGAGAGAGGCTATGACGTTCAGTCCGAAAAGCCGATGGCGCTCAATTCCGCCGACTGCGAAAAGGTGCTTGCAGCACAGAAAAAGTCCGGAAAGCATCTGATGATCGGCCAGTGTCTGCGTTTTTACGGCGAATACGAATACCTCAACAAGATTATTCAGGAAAAGACCTTCGGCGAGGTAAAAGGAGTACTGCTTCAGCGTCTGTCTCCGCTTCCCAAGTGGTCATGGCAGAACTGGTATCAGGATTTCACGAAGTCCGGCAGCGTAATCTGCGATATGCAGATTCATGACCTTGATATGGTAAGATATCTCTTCGGTGAACCCGCCTGGGTTGAATGCCATGCTTCTACTAAGAACGTAAAGTACGATATGGCCCAGATTACTTTCGGCTATGACTTCCCCTGCCTCTCAATCGGAGACTGGACGCTCGTCGGCCGCAAGTTCTCTCATCATTACAGAGTAAGCTTTGAGAAGGCTACCGTTGAAATGGACGGCGGAAAGGTCACGGTTTACCCGAATGACGGTTCGCCGGCTTACGAACCCGAATACCGTCATATCGGCGGCATCGAGGGCGAAATCGAGTACTATCTCGACCTGCTCGAAAATGACAAGCCGAACACGAAGAATCCTCCAGAGAGTGCCGCCGGCACGATTAAGCTCGTTGAGGCCTGCTGGAAATCCGCCGACCTCGGCGGTGCCCGCGTAAATTTCAGAGACTGACAACAAGGGGCGCAAGTCGCCCCTTTTTATTTGCTGTGGTGAACCGTGGCGGACCGGGGGACGGTTCTGCGGACCAGGGGACGTTTCCGGTGG
>DCGI01000099.1:10296-29235 GCA_002315475.1 Christensenella sp. UBA1782
CCACCGGAAACGTCCCCTGGTCCGCCCCGGTTCACTTTTGGAAAAAACAATAAAATAAATTCAAAAAAATGTTGACAAATCGCGGGAAAAGTTGTATCATTGTATTAGTTCAATAATACAAGCGAAAACAAAAGGAAAACAGCGTGAAAAATTTAGAAATCCGTATCTAAAATATGCTTGTTTCACGCCCGCTTTGTGCCCGTCGGCGCAAAGTGCGAAGAAAGGAATGGATATTATTATGGAAAACGAATTCAATCCAACGGATGCAGGTTTTGCACCGATTATGAATGCGGAAAATCCGAATACGGAAGAGCCCGGTGTGGATAAGCTGCTGACAAAGCAGACTCTTAAATTCAATGACGCAAAGAAGGCTTTTGCCAGGGCGGCACTTTCATTCTTACTTCTGTTTCTGGCATTTCAGGTGATCGGAACTCTGATATCCGGAATACTCACGGGAATTCAGCTTTTCGCGGAAATATCCTCGGGGAAAATTACCGTTGACGGCCTTGATGTTCTGTTGGGGCAGGGGGAAAATGTCGATCCCGGTGAATTGGGAAAGACGGTTTCGAAGGTCCTCAATCAGCTTATGACAGAAATCTCAGAAATGATTATGACCTGGAGCGTATTCGGTACTGCATTGGCAATGCCAATAGGAATTCTGATTGAAAGAGCTGTTCTGAAAAAGATTTCCGTGGCTCCTATTGAAAAAAAGAAACTTTCTTTTTCAGAATACCTGTTTCTGCTTATCGTTTCACTCGGTCTCTGGGGAGCAGGAGCCATTCTGGGAAACATTCCATCGCTTTTCGGACTGGCATCTCCTCTTGACGAGATGATGCAGACCGAGGGATGGACAGGATTATTCAGCCTGATATACACTGTCATCGGCGCTCCGCTGTTTGAGGAGCTCGCCTGCAGAAAGCTGCTGCTTGATAAGCTCCACGTATACGGTGAAGTTCCCGCAGCATTTTTCTCGGCAATTATATTCGCTTTGCTTCATTCAAATTCGACACAGTTTGTCCTTGCTTTTACCGTCGGGCTTGCCTTTGCCGTCGTTTATATGAGGACCGGAAACATTCTCTATACTATGAGTTTTCATGCAATTATCAATTTCACCGCAAGCATTGCGTCCATTGCAGATTTGTGCGGTGCCGGTGATGAACTTGTAGAGATACTCGATATCGGTACTTTTGTACTTCTCGGCGTTCTGGCGGTTGTCGGAATTACAATCGCAATTGTAAAACGCAACAGTCCTCTTCTTTGCCTGAATCGTCCCGACTTCGTGGGATGCAACAGAATCGTATACCGAAATCCGGGGTTCATAATATTCTTTATATTAACGGTGCTTACGGTTCTTGAAGTTGATTTAATAACGTTTATAATGAATTTCATCGGTGCCAAAAGTTTTTCCTCTGCAGCGATAACATCTGTAATGCAAGGCGACGTCATCCCCGAGCCAAAGGCATTTCTTGCCTTCATCCCCACAGTGTTATTCTTCGCCATCGTTTTCTCGGTAATGAAAAATGTCGGAAAGAAGAACACCGCGAACATTGAAGTCCGGTCTGATACGGTGTCAAAGGAGCCCGAAAGTCTTTAATCCCGTAAACTTTCAGAAAAAACAAACATTTCTCTTGACAAAACACCCCTATATATATTATAATATGGTGTCATTGTGTAAAGGCGTTTCGTCGGAAAAGCGTAACGCTTCCGATAAAAGTCAGAGGGAGGTGCCGAGATGGACGTAGGAACATACCAGCCTAAAAAGCTTCAGCGTCAGAAGGTTCACGGTTTCAGAAAAAGAATGAAGACCGCAGACGGCAGAGCCGTACTGAAGAGAAGACGCGCAAAAGGCAGAAAGAGACTGTCTTACTGAGAAAGTAACCCCTCGGGTTGCGTCTCATAATCATCCGGCGGTCGGTTGACCGCCGGATTTTTCAGCGAAATTGTCAGGAAACTTCCGAAAGTCGGACGTTTCCGAATACAATTCTGTTCACCTGCAAAGCAGGAAAAAACAAAAATGCTACGGAAGCACACTTTGAAACATGAAAAACACAGCGATTAAAGAAAATCACCTCTACGGGAAGGCTTATACCAAGGGAAAGAGCCAGGCTGGCAAATACGTCGTCGTATATATCCTCAAGGATACGAAAAATTCGCGCTTCGTAAAGGCCGACCCCTGCCACAGACCCCTGAACCGACTCGGTTGGAGCGTAGGTAAGAAAATAGGCGGAGCGGTTGAAAGAAGCCGCGCAAAGCGCCTGCTCAGAGAATCATACAGACTTATCGAGAAAGAAAAGGGAACTTTGCTCTCTCACGGATATCTTCTGATTCTGGCGGCAAGAGTGCGCATAAACGGGGCAGGCTGTCAGCAGGTCCGGGAGGACATCGAGAAATCGATGATAAAGCTCGGAATACTTGCAAAGACGGAGCCCGCACCGGAAACTACCGACAAAAAGTGATGAAAAAACTGTGTATCGCGCTGATACGGTTCTATCAGAAAAATATATCGCCCTTGAAACGACATCCGACATGCAGGTTTACGCCTACGTGTTCAGCCTATGCCGTCACGGCATATGAAAAACGGGGCTTTTTCGCAGGAACGGTTCTGACAGCCTGGAGAATTCTGCGCTGCAATCCACTTTGCAGAGGCGGGTTCGATCCGGTGCCGGAAAAAGGGTTCCGACGCGAAACGGAGTGGACGGGATATTCACTGGCAGAATTTGATCTGGAACCCGACGGTGACCGGGACCGGAAAGCAGACAATAACGCACAAAAGAAAGACTAAGAGAGGAAAATCCCGGATATTTCCGGGAAGCAGAAAAGATTATGGATACCATCCTTCGTTGGATAGGTCAATTCCTCGGCTGGCTTGACAGCTTAACAGGAAACTATCTCATAGCGATGTTTATTTTCGCTCTGATAGTTGAAGTCATAATGATTCCGTTTGCAATCATTCAACAGAAAAATTCACGCAAACAGGCCTTACTTCGTCCGAAGGAAATGGCCATACACAACAAATACAAGGGACGCAACGACAAGCAGACTCAGCAGAAAGTAACCGAAGAAATTCAGGCTATGTATCAGGAAGAGCACTTCAATCAGCTTTCGGGCTGCCTGCCTCTGCTCATACAGCTGCCTGTAATTCTGATTCTTTATCAGGTAATTCTCAATCCGCTCCGTTACGTTGTCGGTGTCAGTGCCGATGCGATAACGCAGATGACAAACTTCATCACCGCAACTGCCGAAAACGGAGGCCTCGGACTTGAACTTACCTCATCCAAGGGAACCATCGCGCTTATTAATATTATTTCCGAGAAGGGAATCGACTTTTTCTCAGGACTTGCAAATTTTGCAGATGCCGGTGAAAACGCCGCTGTATATTTTGAGGAGTTCAAAACTGCCGTTGCTGCGGGTATGCCCGACTTCACAATCTGGGGTATTAACCTCGCAGATACTCCCACAATTTCGAAGCCCAGCCTTCTGTGGCTCGTTCCCGTTCTCACCTTCGTGGTTTACTTCGGAAGCATGAAGCTCAACCGTCTGTTCAGCTATCAGCCCGCCAAGAGCGGAGACGCTGCAACTGACAAGGCAACAGGCTGCTCAAACTGGATGATGGACATCATGATGCCCCTCTTCTCGGTTTACATCACCTTCATTATGCCTGCCGCGATCGGTGTTTACTGGATTTTCAAGAGCATTATCGGAACCGGAAAGCAGTTCATTATGAGCAAGGCTATGCCCATGCCTCAGTTTACAGAGGAAGATTACAAGGCTGCCGAAAGAGAATATGCCGGAAAACAGACCAATAAAAAGACGGAATACAAGGTGGATTTTGAAGACAGACTGAACAACTCACGTTCACTCTTCCGTGAGGATGCAAGCGACGATGTGACACCTGAAATGCAGGCGGAAATCGACAAAAAAATGGCAAAGTCAGAAGATGCTCCGGCAGACACGGGAGCCATCAGCCGTGCGTCACTTAAGGACGACAGCGATAAAAACAAATAAGAAAAGGTAATTTTGTATGGAAAAGAAGACTATTAACGTTTCGGCCAAAACCCTCGAAGAGGCAGTTGCCGAGGCGGCCGTGCAGCTTGGCGTAGAGCCTGCCGCAGTAGAATACACAGTTGTTACCGAAGCCAAGAAGGGCTTCCTCGGAATCGGAGCCGCCGATTGCGAGATTTCGGCCTCCTTCACACCCGCCGGAGAGAAGAACGCCATCGAATTCATAAAGACCGTTCTTGCCGATATGCAGATTGAATCCGACATCGAAACTTCATACAATTCCGATGACGATTTCGTTATCAACGTAAACGGTGAACAGGCCGGAGTCCTCATCGGTCACCACGGCGATACCCTTGATTCACTTCAGTATCTTCTCAATCTCGCTGCCAACCGCCGCGAAGAAGGCAAGAAGCAGGAGTACATCAGAGTAGTTCTTGACGTTGAAGGCTACAGAGCCAAGCGTGAAGAAGCTCTTCGTGCTCTTGCAAGACGCCAGGCAGAGAAGGTTCTCAAGTTCAAGAGAAGCATCATGCTCGAGCCGATGAACCCCTACGAAAGACGCATCATTCACTCTGAAGTTCAGGGCATTGCCGGTGTTTCAACGAACTCCATCGGAAGCGAAAACAACCGCAAGATCGTCATTTATCTCGACGATAAGAAGACGGTTGAAGCCTGAACCGAATATTGACCGTCAGGTGCAGCACAGAAATTGAAATCTGCTGAAACCTGCGGCGAACAAAGAAAAACCTCAGTGCGGAAATTTATCCGTACTGAGGCTTTTTTATTTTCCTACGCAGAATTTCGCGAATATGCCGTCGATTACGTCGGCGGATACGGCACCGTGGCCGCGGCCGTCAAGCTCGGACAGAGCCGTGCAGGCTTCTTCGAGACAGACGGATATGACGTCGGCGGTGTAGCCTTCGCGAAGAGAAGCTATGGCTTCCCACAGACTGTCGCGGCAGCGGCCGAGAGTATCATACTGACGGGCACTGCTGACTATGGGGTCAGAGGTAATATCAAGTTTTCCGTCGCGGAAAAGGGAAGAAATGAGAGCTGCAAGTTCGTCGCGGCCCTCACCTGTGGCTGCGGAAATTCTGAGCTTTAAGTCAAAGCTCTGCCAGAGAGCGTAAGCTTCGCCGTTCTCAGTGCCGATATCACACTTTGTAAACAAAGCGATTACCGGACAGTGTGCGTTTTTCAGCTTTCCCGCAAGCTTCATATCATCCGCGTCCGGCGCCCGCGTTGAATCAATCAGAAAGAGAACAAGTTCGGCTGCATCGATTTTTGAGAGTGCTCTTTCAATGCCGATTCGCTCAACCTTATCGTCCGTTTCTGCCCGGATTCCGGCGGTATCACAGAGATTGAGAGTGACGCCTCCGAAGGAAACGACCGAAGAAATAACATCTCTGGTCGTACCGGCAATGTCGGTCACTATCGCGTCGTCAGAGCCTGAAATAAGGTTGTACAGCGTGCTTTTACCGGCATTGGTTCTTCCGCATATAACGGTCGAAACGCCCTGAGCGATTGCCTTGCCGGTCTTATAGCTTGCACGCAAAGTATCAATCTCGCTGAGCAGAGCTTCCGTCCTTGTGCAGACCTCTTCCATGGGAATTGAACCGAGATCCTCTTCGGGGAAATCAATTCTTGCATATAAATCTGTTAATATCGACATGAGGTCTGAGTGAACCTTTTCGCAGGCGGCAGTCAGCTTTCCGTTCATGCCGGAGTGCGACAGCCTCAGCTGTTCCTCGGTGTTTGCTTCAAGCAAAAGTCCCAGTGCCTCGGCCTCCGGCAGGCTGATTTTGCCTGCGGCAAAGGCGCGTCTTGTGAACTCGCCGGCCTCGGCCTGTCGTGCTCCTGCCAGTATCGCGTCTTCAAGAACCGCTGAGGTTACGAGTGCGCCGCCGTGGCAGCAGATTTCCGCTGTGTCGGAGCCCGTAAATGAAGCGGGACCCGCGAAAAAGCAGCAAAGACCGCTGTCTGTATATTCGAGGGGGCGCTCACAGCCGTCGGGACGGTGAAGGGTACCGAAAATTTCAAAACGCGGTTTTTCATCGGGTCGGAGCTTTCCGAGAGGGGTGAAAATGCGGTTCATAACAGCCACGGTATCGGGTCCTGAGATGCGGATTAGCGCAACTCCGCCCTTGCCGCGCGGCGTTGAAACCGCGGCTATCGTATCGAGAAGAGAATTGAAATCATTCATTTTGTTTTTTAACAAGCAGCCGGACTGCGCGCTTCATATTGGTCACGGTGACGGGATTGCCGCCCTTGACCTCTTCACCGTCGAGTGACCAGGACATACCGGCGGGAACCTCGAAGGTGACGTTTGAAGCCTTGATGCAGTCGAACATACTGTCGTTCAGATTTGAAGTCATAACCGCATTGACGATTTTGTTGAATTCGACGATATCACGGGGGTTTTTGACGAGTATGATTTCGAACTTGCCGTCGCTGATATCGACGTTGTCGCGGCTGAGCTTTACGATTCCTCCGACGGAGAAGGTATTGCAGACTCCTCCGAAAACGTAGTCGTTTTCGTATCTCCTGCCGTTTGCATTGACAATGGCGTGAACCGGCTTGATGGAGAAAAAGTCAACTCCGCCCTGAAGAACGTAGGCAAGATGGCCGAGAACGTTCTTTGCTGCCTGGGGGGCATTGTAGGAGGACGATGAGAAGGCTCCGAACGAAGCAATATAGTTGAAAATTCTCTTGTCGTTGAAACGTCCGATATCCGTCTCAATATATTCGCCGGAGTTCAGAGCGTCGGCAATATCAGCAGCTGCGGTCGGCAAATCGAGCGGCAGCCCGAGTCCGGAGGCAAAATCGTTGGTCGTTCCGGCGGTGATATATCCGATCGGAAGACTGCTTCCGGCATCCGCAAGGCCCTCAATCGTTTCGTTGAGAGTTCCGTCGCCTCCGCAGCAGATTACGCAATCGTAGCCTTCCTGCTCGGCGGTGCGCGAAAGAGCAGCGGCGTGGCCGCGGTATTTCGTCATTACAACCGTTGGAATGACGTCTCTTTCATTGAGTTTTTCAATTACCCGGAATATGGCGGAGCGGGCCTTGAGCTTTCCTGATACCGGGTTTACAATTAAAAGTGCTTTTTTCATTGTTGTTTTTGTTCCCGTTCATCGGTTTTCGCGATGAAGCTGTTGTGTGTTTGTTCGCTTATCGGTTTTCGCGATGAAGCTGTTGTGTGTTTGTTCGCTTATCGGTTTTCGCGGGGATTCTATCGACAGTGTGTCAATCTTTCAGCCTTTGCAAGAAATTCTTCGCGCGTAATGAGAAAATTCAGTGCGCTCATAAATGCTTTTGCGTTCATTCCTTCGGGAAGTCCGAATTCGCGTCCGAAAACGTCCCTGCGGGAAGCTGAATCCGCAGCGCCGGTAAGACCGAAGGCATACAGGTCAGAGACTGTTATTTTCTCTTTCGGTTCTGAGTTTTCGGAAACGGAGACCGCATATTTTTCAAAAATCGAGCGGATAATATCTGTGTCCGTTCCTTCAACACCCAAAACTCCTTCGGCAGAGGGCTCCGATTTGCGTTTTTCCTTGCCCCTGACGCGCGGCACGTACAGGCGTATGAGACGTTCGGGCGGAATCATTCCGCAGATGTGAGAGCGGATTACTCCTCCTGCCCCATCAGGATCTGTTAGAACGATAAGCTTGGTTTTCCCGGCAAGGGCACGTATGAGTGCCTTTTTTTCGTCGTTTCTGAAAATTCCGAAGCCGTCGGTTGTGATTATCTCTGCGTTAAGTACGCGCTCAAGCTTCAGGCGGTCGTATTTTCCCTCGACGATTACGGGATAGGGAATATTGAGTTTTTCCATGGCCTTATTCGCCTGCCCTGAGAATATCCCCGGCAAGTGGCTCGAAGGGAAGAGGCATATAGAATTTCATCATAGGATGCGGGGCACAGTCTATTTCATTGCCCTCAGCGTCGAAAAGACGTTCAACCGTCAGTGCGCGTCCGGTTTTACCGGGGGAAATCATCTCGGCACCGTCTCCGACAGACAGCTTGTTTCTCTGAGTAAAGCCGTAAAGAACGGTTCCGTCGGCTGAACTCAGGCTGTCGCCGTCGGCAATCGCAAGATAGGCCTTGTCCCTGACGTAGCCGGGCTTCGTCACCATCTGCGGATTCTTCATCGGGTCTTCGAAGAAGAAGCCCTCGGCATATTCGCGGTGAGACACGGATTCGAGCTCGTTCATAAGAGCGGGGTCGCTCGAAAATTCGCAGGGATTTCCTCCTGCCGCAACGAAGGCGTCAAGGGCATCGACAGCCATGCGGTAGGCGTTGCTGACGACGGCCGTGTAATAAGCGGACTTGATTCTTCCTTCGATTTTGAAGGAGGACACTCCTGCAGCTGCCAGCTGTCCGACTTTATTAATCATACACATATCCTTTGAGGACATAATGAAGGTCCCGAGCTCGGTCTGCTCAACCGGAATCGGAGTATTCGGTCGTTTTTCTTCGTATATCGTATAATTCCAGCGGCAGGGCTGGGTGCAGGCCCCGCGGTTCGCGTCGCGGCCGGTCAGAGCATTCGACAGCATACATCTTCCGCTGTAAGAAACGCACATTGAGCCGTGAACGAAGGCTTCAAGCTCGATTTCATCGGGCAGTCTTTCGCGGATTCTGCGGATATCTTCAAGAGACAGCTCACGGGCAAGCACGAGTCTTGAAGCGCCGAGCTTTACCCATGCAAGGGCAGCTTCCGGACTGCATATGCTTGCCTGAGTGGAAATGTGCAGGTTTGCCCAGGGCAGAGTCTCTTTTATTTCGGTAAACACCCCGAGATCGGCGATAATAAAGCCGTCCGGACGGATATTTTCCATTTCTCTGAGAAATTCACGGAATGCAGGGTATTCTTCGCCTCGCATAAGAGTGTTCGTCGTGACGTACATCTTTTTGCCCTGCGAGTGAAGAAAAGACGCCGCTTCGGCAAGCTCTTCGACTGAGAAATTGTCCGCTGCGGCGCGCATTCCGAATTCCCGCCCGGCAAGATACACCGCATCCGCTCCGTAGCGGACTGCGGCGTGCATCTTTTCCGGATTACCGGCAGGAGACAGTATTTCGGGTTTTCGGTAAAAATTATTCATTATGACTGTACTTCAAATTCGCCGTCGGGAGATACCTTGAGGTAAACGTCGCTTAAGGCGCAATTGACAAATTTTATTTTTTTGTATTCTTCAGGGAAATTGGCTTCGGTATAAGCGGAAGCCGTTTCTGCCTGAGTTGTCAGAAGAATGTATTTCGGTCTGATTGACAGAACCCCGGCTGCGGCATCGTCTCTCAATACACCGTGATGAGGCCACTTGAGAAAATCAACGTGGTCAAAGTAGTGGCGCCAAAGTTCAAGCATACGGTCAAAGCTTTCATCCTTGTGGAAGGAGGTGCGTTTCATGCTGTCGCCTGTGAAAAGCAGTCTTTTTCCGGCATAGCTGATTTTTACCCACAGCGAAGCGGAGTTCACAACGTAAGTTGCAACCTGTTTCGGGCTTGCATCGTCGCCGTAGCAGCCTTTTCTTATGATGTCGTTTATTTCATGTTCCGCTGACCAGTCCATATCGGGAGGCATAAGCGTTACCTTTGCCCCGGCGTACTCAAAGAATTCTCTGAATCCGCCCTCGGCTGCGAATTTAAGCTGATGCAGTGTCGCCTTCGGCTGATATTCGCTGATTGTATTCAGAAGGCGGTCGTGATATTTGACGTCACCGTATTCTGCATAAGGAGCTTCAAGCTTCGTCCAGGGGGGAAGATAAATATCGTCGAATTCAAACTTCTCACTGTCGGGAAGAATGCATTCAATCGTTTCAACTATATGATCGACGTGATAATGCGAAACGACCCAGGTGATTCTGAGCTGTCCGTTGGGGGCAATGCTTTCTCTGAGCTTCAGAAGTCTGTCTTTCGTTGTCGTGCAGCCCTTCATTCCTCCGTCGAGCAGAAGAACGTGGCAGTTTAGTACGAAGATAAATCCGTCAGACTTGCCGATATCTTCGGGATGTGATACCATTATACCTCTGAGAACCCCGTCGCAGCGGCCCGCATGGCTGTAAAAATCATTGATTTCCATAATTTCTCCTTGATGTCAGAATGTTTGGAAAATTGCCGGACTGTGCAGCCGTCACTCTGAAAATACCGTAAATTCCGGTATTCAAGAGTAATACTGCTTATTCAGCACTGTTTTTGTAAAATGGTGAAATTTTGATTGTTTCGGCACTTGCGAGAGCCGCATTTATTCTTGATTCAATGTCGATTTTTTCCTCTTCGGCGCAGACCTTCGGAATTTCGGGTCTGGTCTTGGGATGCTTGGGAGTGAATACCGTGCAGCAGTCCTCGTAGGGAAGAATTGAGGTTTCAAAGGTTCCCACGCGGCGGGCAACGGTGATGATCTCCTCTTTATCCATACCAATGCAGGGACGGAAAACGGGCATACCGACAACCGAATCGGTGACGGCCAGTGCTTCCATGGTCTGAGAAGCAACCTGTCCCATGCTTTCGCCGGTGATGAGAGCTCCGCATTCGTCGGAAACGGCAAGCTTTTCGGCTATTCTCATCATATAGCGGCGAAGAAGGAGCGTAAAGTAATCCTCGTTGCAGGCCTTTGTGAGCTCCTCTTCAATCTCGGTGAGAGAGACGATATGAAGCATAATCGTGCCCGACCAGCGGGAAACCTGCTTTGCAAGCTCGATAACCTTTTCACGGGCCTGAATGCTGGTATATGGAAAGGCTTCGAAATACACGGCGTTGAGCTGAACTCCGCGCTTGGCCATCATCCAGCCGGCAACGGGGGAGTCGATTCCGCCGGAAAGCAGCAGCATTCCGCGGCCGTTGCAGCCGACGGGCATACCGCCTGCGGCGTGCTCCTGACCTGCGCTGATATAAGCGGCGTCATCTCTGATTTCGACCTTTACGACGACGTCCGGATTGTGAACGTCAACGCTGAGGTTCGGGAAGGCGGCAAGCAGAGCCCCTCCGAGTTCTGCGCTGATTTCAAAGGAGCGCATGGGGAAGCGCTTGTCGGCTCTCTTGGTTTCGACCTTAAAGGTTTTTATCGAAGAAAGCTTTTCTGAAAGATAAGTAAGCGCGGTTTCGCGGATTTTGTCAAAATTCTTTTCGGCTTCGGCGCATCGTGCAACCGCAATAATGCCGAAGGTCCTCATAACCGTCTTGTATGCCTGCTCTGAAGTATCCTCATCAGGCTCGAAACCGGGAGCCGGCTCAACGAAAATCACACTCTGACCCGAGCTTACGCGGTACTTTCCGATTCTTTGAAGACGGAATCTCAGTTCGCGGCGAAGGAGTCCCTCAAATGATGCGCGGTTGGCACCCTTGAGGATGATTTCGCCGTATTTGCAAAGGAAAATCTCACGCATTGACCTTGTCCTCCGGCTTTTCGTCGGCAGCGTCGGCATCGGAGCCCGCATTTTCGCCCTGAGCGTCTGCGCCGTCCGCTTCTTCTTCGTCCGGAACGAGCAAAGCTGTGGCTGCGTCGAGCATTTCCGTCGGAACGTAAAAATCCGAACCGAAAACGCTGTATCCCATCATAACGCGTTTCCAGGCTTCAGACTCGCCGTCGCGGATTGCATACGGGATATTGGAGGCCTGAAGTATGCTTTTGATTACCGAAGCCTCTGCGTTATCCTGAGCCGTGATAAGCTTGGAATAGCAGATTTCACCTTCCATAATCGTCGGTATTTCCTCTTTTGTTTCACCGAGGTCAACGATTTCGCTGTCTATTTCGTCTGTGCTCTTGTTTTCTTCGGGATACCAGACGTCAGATCTTCTATTGAATAAACTCATTTTTATGACCATAGCTTTTGCGAAGCAAAAGCTTCCTTATACCCTCTATTCGGAAAGAAAGCTTCCCGCATCGGACTTGCGCTGTTTTATCGGCGGATTTTTGAAACCGCGCTTGCAAATCGGAGCCGGGAAGTTTTACTTTCAGACGTTTCTCAATTCTTATAATAGTTCGGGAAGAGTGTTTCCCAGACCTTCATACAGCCGATGGTATCGGCGATGGAGGTGTGTGCTATGCCGTCCCAGGCAATTTCGAAGCAGGCCATGGCGTCCGTAAGACTTGCGTGAACGACGTCAGGACGGTGCTCCTGAGTGTATCTGACGAATTCGGAGGCACAGTCTCTGACCTTATCCTTAAGTGCGAGTCTTTCTTCCTCAGTGTCGTAGATGTATTTGATGTGGCTGTAGTCGGTTGAAACGCCGTATGCGATAATATTGTCGGCACCGGCAAATATATTTTTGATCTCAGGGGTCAGTTCATCAATCGTTCTGGCATCCTTGACCATATCGGGAGTGATACCGTGAATCTTTTCGGTTCGCTTCCACTTTTTCGTGTGTGTAGGACGAACCAGTGTGTCCATAATTTTCTCACCGAAGGCATTGTAAATGCTGACGGACAGAATTTCATCGTGATCGTAAAAGCCTGTCAGCTCAAGGTCGAAGAAGAGAACGCGTGAGCGGTCCATATTGTAAGCGGCATTGCGGTGAGCGTCCCCCTCTGCACGTCTTACAGCAAGATCCTCTTCGTAGCAGCTGCGGCAGAGCTTGCGTCTGAATCTGACGTCCTTTCCGCACTTTACGCACTTGAGCGGCTGGCGGATTGTTGTCTGCTTGTCGTAGAAGTATATGATTGATTTGTCCGTCTGGCGGCGTGTAAACGCAACGGGCTCTTCAAAAAGTTCAAGATGCATGGCAGTCAGGCGGTCCGCTGAATAATATCCCGCGGAGGCGGCCTTCTTTACCGTCATCCTCTTGATAAGGCTTCCCGAAGGCAGCGTCAGTTCTTCGTGCTTACCTTCTGAATTGAGCCAAAGCTCAGGGTCTTCGTCGACGGCTGTCTCAGGATCGAACCAGAGCTTGATACTGCCGTCGTTGAGCTGTGAATATGCGATTGGGTTCCCTCCGGGAGCCAGATGCATCATTCTCAGCGTCTCTCTGTCGAGATAGTTCTTAATCTGCGCCTCGCGGGAGTTGGTCTGAGTTACAACCGCACCCGATCGCAGTCTTACCGTGTCTTTCATGTTGCCTCCGTTTTTACCGCCGGCAGGCGGTTAGTTTTCGCTTTTTGCTTTTTTGTGCCGCAGCGAAGAAGAAAATATATACAGTCAGTCAGGGAAGGAGTTCAAAAGTCTGAGTTTTGTGCTCCTTCCGCAAAACCGTGAATATCAGAAATAAGGATTTGCCTTGACCGAAGCAATCGTGTGCTTTTCTTTGACTTCGGAATCAATCTTAATCTGCTCGTTCAGCTCTTTCTGCTTTTCTTCGATGAAAGAAAGGAAGAAAGGAGTTTTTACGTATTCGGAAAAGCTTACGTATTCGCCGATTGAGGAATCGTAAAAGCTGAAGAAATCGGCGTTTGCTGTCTTGGAATAGGCTCCTGAGTCAAGCTCGAGCTTTCTGATGATATGAAGTGTGTGTTCAAGCTCGACAAGCTTGTATTCGCCGGCGTTCATATCGAGCAGAGTTTCGTAAAGGGTCGTTGCATCGTCCCCGGAAGAATAAACGGTGTCGCTTGACAGGTAAATTCCGTTTGTATAGCTTGTGCTTTCGGTGTTTTCATTGTACTGTGCGAGAACCGTGGAAAAGCTTTCGCCGTTGTTAAGCTTAGTGAGGGCTTCATTAGCCTTGGCTCTTGCGGCTTCGGTTTCCGCAACGCTCATTTCACGGTAGGAAATCTGACCTTCGGAATCGGTGATGTACGTTCCGTCATCGGCCTTTTCAGGGCATTCGTCAAGGAAGATGCAAATCTGCTCCATACGGACGTAAGTCTTCTCGTAGTATGCTTCGAGGTCGGCGGAGGAGATTTCTTCGGGGCCTCCTTTGCCGAAAAGATAGTCCTGAAGAGCGGAAATCTTTGCATCCGTTTCGTAGCAGGCGCGAAGAGTGGCAAGATTGAAGCCGTATTCTGCAAGAATTACGTTGAATTCGTTTTCTGAACCTGAAGCATAATCCTCAATCATTCCGTCGATATATTCGTCAATGCTTTCTTTTTCATCTTTGGAGATGGAAAGACCGTACTCGTCAAACAGATAAAGAGCAACGAGATATGTCATTGCATTCTGGTAGATGTAATCTGTGAATCTTGAATCGTATGTTTCGTCGGTGCCGTTACCTTCCGTGTATGTCAGCTTCCAGAAATCGTCGGATGATGATACTCCGTACGCTTCCTGCAGGGCTGAACCGTATGCGTATTCAAACTGAGCCTTGTATCTGGAAAGCCAGAAAACGAACATGTTTTCGCTGATTTCTGTTTTTCCGAGCTTGAGCATTGCTTCACCGGTTGAATTGCAGCTGCAAAGAGAAATAGAGAGAAGCATGCAAAGGGCAAGCAGCATAGATGTCAGTCTGCCTGAAAATTTCTTCATTTGGGATACCTTTCCGTCCGTTTTTGCATATAAAAACACTTTTACAGTATAATCATATAATTATACTATAAAAAAGCATTTTTGTAAATATAAAAGCTTGTCGGTTTTGTGATTTTATACAAAATGTTTGGAGAAAAGAGAAAAAAGCGGCGGATTTGTGCTGTTTGTGAGACAATATAGCGCTGTGACATTCTTTCTTTGCAATTCGAGGCCGAAAGAATGCAGTCACGACCGACGCCGGCGGCGGGGGCATTCTTTGATGCGTATACAAAGCCAAAAGAATGCAGGCAAAAACATAAGCTATAAATTACAGTCGAAAAAAGACCTGCCGCAGGGGGCATCGCCCCTGCGGCAGGTCTTTTTACAGCGAATCTGAATCTCAAGCGAATCCGAATCTCATCGAAGCTTTCTCAAGCAAATCCGATTCACTGCAAATTATTCATGAGAAAACTCAGTCGAATTTTACTCTGTTCTTGTTGTAAGTGGTGTGAAGCAGCTCGTGAGCCTTGTGTGAGTTGGGCTCGCCGAGGAACTCTTTGTACAGAGCTTGAATCTGGGGATTGTTGTGAGACTGACGGAGTGTAGCTCTCTCGTCCTCAGAATAAAGGGCGTCTGCTCTCTTCTGAATGTAGGTATCGTAAATGTCGATATCTTCATTGGGAAGCAGAGTGGGACGGACGTAAGGCTGACCGCCGCCGTTTACGCATCCGCCGGGGCAGCCCATGATCTCGATGAAGAGGTAGGGGGACTTGCCTGCACGGATATCGTCAAGAAGAACCTTGGCATTCTTCATACCGGAAGCGATGGCAACCTTGATTTCCTTACCGCCGATAACGGCAGCGGCTTCGCGTACTCCTTCAAGACCGCGGACGGGCTTGAATTCGACAGGCTGCATCTCTTTGCCTTCGAGAACGTAGTAAACGGTTCTGAGGGCAGCTTCCATAACACCGCCGGTTACGCCGAAGATGTGGCCGGCGCCAGTTGCATCGTGTACAAGGTCCTGATCGTAGTCTTCATCGGGAAGCTTTGCGAAATCAATACCGGATCTCTTGATGACACGGGCAAGTTCTCTTGTTGTGAGAACTGCATCGACGTCAGCCATTCCGTTGACGTCAGATGAAAGCTCGGCGCGCTGCTTCTCATACTTCTTGCAGGAGCAGGGCATAATGGAAACGACGAACATATCCTTGGGATCTACGCCGATCTTTTCAGCATAATAGGTCTTGAGGATGGCGCCCATCATCTCGTGAGGAGACTTGCAGCTGGACAGATGGTCAAGGCAGTCTGCGTAGTAGTACTCAGCGTAGTTGACCCATCCGGGTGAGCAGGAGGTAATCATAGGAAGAACGCCGTTGCTCTTAATTCTGTTAAGGAGCTCGGTGCCTTCTTCCATAATTGTAAGGTCAGCGGCAAAGTCGGTATCGAATACCTTCTTGTAGCCGAGACGGCGAAGGGCGGCAACCATCTTTCCTGTTACGGGAGTGCCGATCTTCATGCCGAATTCCTCGCCGAGAGCGGCGCGGACGGCGGGAGCAGTCTGTACGACAACGTACTTGCCCTGTGCCATAGCGGCGTCAACCTTGGCGATTTCGGATTTCTCCATAAGAGCGCCGGTGGGGCAGACGTTGATGCACTGGCCGCACATAATGCAGGGAGAATTGATGAAGCTTCTGTTCTCGGCGGGAGCAACGATGGTCTTAAAACCTCTGTTTTCGAAGCCGAGTACGCCGATTCCATGGGCATTTTTGCATCTTTCCACACATCTTCCGCAAAGGACGCACTTCGAGGTGTCTCTCTTGATGGTGGGGGTGAGCATATCGACGGTAACGGGCGTTTGCGCGCCTTCGTATACGCCTTCTTTGGCACCCGTCAGTTTTGCTACGTGCAGCAGTTCACACTTGCCGTTTTTATCACATTCTTGACAGTTGCGGTTGTGGTTGGAAAGAAGAAGTTCCACCGATACCCGTCTTGCGGCGACCGCTTTCGGAGAGGAAATTTTGATTTCCATGCCTTCGGACACGGGATATACGCAGGAAGCGACCAAGCCTCTGGCTCCGGTTGCTTCGACAAGACAAACACGACAGGAAGCTTTGGAACATTCTCCATGATTAAACGCACACAGAGAAGGAATCTCAAAACCGCATTGTTTCGCCGCTTCCAAAATGGTAAGACCGGCGTCTACTTCAAAAGGAATACCTTCAATTTTTATATTTACTTTAGCCATGACATACCTCTCTTATTTTTTGCTGATTGCTTTGATTCTGCAGGAAGCCATGCAGAGTCCGCATTTGATACACTTTTCGGTGTTGATTTCGCGGGAAGGAAGCTTGTGTCCTGCCGGTGTATAATCGGTTTTCACGATGGCGCCTACGGGGCATTGCCGTTCGCAAAGTCCGCAACCGATACACTTATCTTTGTCGATTTCGTATTGCATCAAGCTCTTGCAAACGTGAGCGGGACACTTCTTGTCGACGATATGCGCGATATATTCGTTTCTAAACGCCTTCAAAGTGGAAAGAATGGGGTTCGGAGCCGTTTGACCGAGAGCACATAAAGAGTTGCTCTTGACGTTCGCAGCCAGTTCTTCCAATCTGTCCAAGTCTTCTAAGGTCGCTTTGCCTTCGGTGATTTTCGTCAGGGTTTCGAGCATTCTCTTCGTACCGATACGGCAGGGAGAACATTTTCCGCAGGATTCGTCACAAATGAATTCCATATAGAATTTAGCGACGTCGACCATACAGTTGTCTTCGTCCATAACGATGGCACCGCCCGAACCCATCATGGAGCCGCGAGCGACCAAGTTATCAAAGTCGATTTGGGCGTCCAAGTCGGCTTCCGTCAAGCATCCGCCCGAAGGGCCGCCGGTTTGAATGGCTTTGAACTTTTTACCGTTCGGGATGCCGCCGCCGATTTCGTAAATGAGTTCACGAAGGGTGGTACCCATAGGTACTTCCACAAGACCTACGTTATTGACTTTTCCGCCGAGGGCGAAAACTTTGGTTCCTTTACTCTTTTCGGTTCCGTTTACCGCAAACTTTGCGGCACCTTCCCGCAGGATGTAAGGAACGCAAGCAAGGGTTTCCACGTTGTTGACGATGGAAGGTTTTTGCCAAAGTCCCTTTACGGCAGGGAACGGAGGACGAGGTCTCGGCATACCGCGTTGTCCTTCGATGGAGTTCAACAAAGCGGTTTCTTCGCCGCAGACGAAAGCACCGGCGCCCAAACGGATATGCACGCGGAAGGAGAAGTCGGTTCCTAAGATATTATCGCCGATAAGACCGATTTCTTCGGCTTGCTGAATGGCGAGACGTAATCTCTTAACGGCAATCGGGTATTCGGCACGAACGTAGAAATAACCGTTTTGCGCACCGATGGCATAGCCGGCTATCATCATACCTTCGATAACGGCGAGGGGGTTTCCTTCCAAAATGGAACGATCCATAAAGGCACCCGGATCGCCTTCGTCGCCGTTGCAGATGACGTACTTTTCACCGGCAGGTTGATTGTAAGCGAATTGCCATTTTCTTCCGGTGGGGAAGCCTGCGCCGCCGCGACCGCGAAGTCCGGAGGCGAGCATTTCGTCGATGACCGCTTGTCTGTCCATGCCGAGCGCACGAGCAAGACCTTGAAAAGCACCCGCACCGATACTTTCGTTCAGGTTTTCGGGGTTAATGCTGCCGCAGCCATGCAGAGCGATACGAACTTGCTTCTTATAGAAGGTAATATCTTCTTGTTTCTTAACTTTTTGAGCGGTGGTGGGATCGACGTACAGAAGTCTGTCTACGATTTCGCCGCCGACGATATCCTTATCCATAATCTCGGTCACGTCTTCGATTTTGACCATACGGTATAAGGTATCTTCGGGATAAATCTTTACGAAAGGTCCCTGCGAGCAGAATCCGAAACAACCGACTTGGTTTACGGTAACTTTGTCTTCCAATTTTCGATCGGCGATTTGTTTTTGGAATTCGGCAAGGATTTCGGCGGAATTACTGGATAAGCATCCGGTACCGCCGCAAAGCACAACGTGGCGTTTGCCGTCCGCACCGGTGAACTTGGCGTCCAAACAGGCGGAACAATCATGGGAAAGAGCTTTTAACTCCTCGATAGTTTTAATGGTCATGGTTATTTACTCTCCTTCGCTTTATATTCGTCTACGATTCCTTTGACGGCGTCTACCGAAACTTTCGGATAAACTTTTCCGTTGATGGAAACTGCGGGAGCAATACCGCACGCACCGATGCAACGCAGAGCGTCGATGGTAAACATACCGTCTTCGGTGGTTTCTCCCGGCTTAATTCCGAGTATTTCGGAAAACTTGTCGATAACCGTTTGCGCACCCTTGACGTAGCAAGCCGTACCCAAACAACAACCGATAACGTATTTCCCCTTCGGTTTGAGAGAGAAGAAAGAGTAGAAGGTAACTACGCCGTAGATTTCGGCGACGGGGATACCCGTCTTTTCGGAAACCAACTCTTGAACTTCAAGCGGGATGTAGCCGTATTCCTTCTGAATGTCGCTTAGAATCATCATAAGCGGGGTTTTTTCG
>DCGI01000099.1:29279-33636 GCA_002315475.1 Christensenella sp. UBA1782
CAGCCGCTTCACTTAAATGAGCCATTTGTGCCTCCTTGTATTTTTTACGTTGTTTAAGCAACGATATTTACAAAATAAATCTATGACATTATAGAAGAAAATCGACGTTTTGTCAATCCTATTTCGAAGGATTTTGTATCTTGTCGTCGAAATGTGGGGGAATATCGAAAAAGGTCAAAAACCTCTTGAATATTTTTAAGAAAAAAGTATTCTATAGGGAGTATGATAAAGTGATACAAAAAAGGAAAAGGAGAGAGAAAATGTTACGATTAAAAAACGTCTGCAAACGGTATTCGGTGGCGGATATTACGGTAAACGCTTTGCAGGAGGTCAGTCTGAATTTCCGTAAGAGTGAATTCGTATCGATTTTGGGACCTTCGGGAAGCGGCAAAACCACCTTATTAAATATCGTAGGCGGTTTGGACGGATATACGTCGGGAGACTTGTTCATCGACGGCGTTTCCACCAAGCATTTCAAGAGTCACGATTGGGATATTTATCGGAATCACGAAATCGGTTTCGTGTTTCAAAGTTATAATTTGATTCCGCACCAAACCATTCTCGGGAACGTGGAACTTGCTTTGACGATTGCGGGCATCGGGAAAAAGGAACGGCAGGAACGGGCGAAAAAGGCACTGGATAAAGTGGGTTTGCAGGGTTTGTACTTGAAAAAACCCAACCAATTATCGGGCGGTCAATGTCAACGCGTAGCCATAGCCAGAGCCTTAGTTAACGAACCCTCTATTCTGCTTGCCGACGAACCGACGGGAGCATTGGATACGGNNACGGTGACCAGCGTGCAGATTATGGATTTGATTCAAGAAATCTCCAAAGAGAAATTGGTCATCATGGTTACGCACAATCCCGACCTCGCCGAGAAGTACTCCACGCGTATCGTACGTTTGTTGGACGGAAGAATCGAACGGGATACCAATCCTTTGAGCGAAGAAGAAGAAATAAAAGAGGTCGAGCAAGCGCACGCCGCTATCCGAAAGGACGGGGAAAAACCGACCGGCAAAAAAAACAGGAAGAAAAAATCCAAAGTGCAAATGAGCCTTTGGACGGCGTTTAAGCTGTCGGGGAAGAATCTTGTTTCCAAACTCAAAAGGACGGTTATGATTGCGTTGGCGGGGTGTATCGGCATCGTCGGTATTTCTGCCGTTTTATCGGTGTCCAACGGTTTACAAAACTATATCGACGACATGGAAAACGATATGCTCTCGGGTAATCCCGTCTACATATCCTCTTCCGCCATCGACTACGATACGTTGATGGGCGGAGGGGGCGGACAAACCGTTCGGGTAAACGTGGAGAACGACAAAACGGCTGTGTTTATCAATTCTACCATTCAGCGTATTTATAACATGAGCGGGGTGATGACCACCAATACCGTTACGCAGGAATATATGGATTATCTTGCCGAAATGCCCGAAGAGAACTGTGCTTTGATTCAGTACGAATACGGCTATCGCATCGCCCCCAATCTGTATACCAATTTCAAAACGAGTGACGGCAAAACGCACAAAATGAGCATCGCCGCCATTCAGGCGACCTATTCTTCGGTGATGGAAAACATAGAAGACCTTTCGCAATATAAATCGATGGTGTCGACTGCGACGGTGATGACGGAAATGCCCTCCGACGCCGCTTATATAGCCGAACAATACGAAGTGGTTTATTTGCAGGACGGCTTGACTTTGGAAGAAGCACTTTCCGATAAATCCTGCCTTGTCGCCGTCGTCAGCAAAGGCAACAACACGTTGAACGATATAGAACTTGCCGAATACGGTTATTTTTCGCAGGAACAATTTTTGAATTATTGTTATAAAATCAGCGGAGACGACCGCTACGTGGATAACGACTTATTGAACGTTCCCGAAAAAATGTCCTACAAAACGCTGAGCGAAAAAGTGTTCACGTGGTATCCGAACGATACCATCTATACGAAAGGGGACGCCGACGACGACTGGGGGGATAAATACTACGCATCCGCCTATGCCGACGGTACCCTTTCTTCCGAAAAAGGAGAGGGATACGCCGACTATAAACGAGATGCTTTCGGCACCGTCGACGGTATGGTAAACTGCAACGTAAAATGCGTGTTGAAATTAAAAGAAGACCTGTCTTACGGCTGTCTTTCTTCGGGCGGTTTATACTATACCGACGCTCTGTCCGAACATATCCGTTCTTATAATCTTCATTCCGAAATTTGTCAAAGCGCAAAAGAGAGCGGAAGCCTTTATAATATAGAAATGGGATACAATTTTAAGGTGGACGGGGACTCAAAACAAGAATTGGATACCTATATGCTGACTTCGGGCGGTTCTTCTCTGGCAAGTTATATTTCGGCGTTTTTCGGTTCGAGCGGCAGTAAAAAAGAAGTGGTAAACTATTCTTTGTCGGCACTCGGCGGGGAGGAATTTCCTTCTTCGATTTCCTTCTATTGCGTGGACTTTGCGCAGAAAGATTTGTTGACGGCATACCTCGACGTATGGAACGATACGATAGCCGCCGAATCCTATAAAAGGGACGAAGAAAGCGGCTTTTATATCGGCAAAACCACCGACGAAAACGGCATCGAAAGAGCTTCGTATTATTACTATAACGAGATGACGGAAAAGTTTTATCCCGTCAATTTGTCGGAAGACGGATACGCCTACGATTTCCGTTGGAACAAGTACAAACTCGTGTACGACGAAGAAAACGGAGACGCCGGTTTTTATCAAAAACTTTCCGACGAAAAAGGAGAAAAATTCAATATCGACGGGACGGTGGAAATTTCGGGGACGATTTCGGTAAACGCATACAGCCTTGCTTCCTATATCCTTTTCGGAGAGGAGTTTCAAGACAGTAATCCCTATTATAAAGATTTGGAATCGGCGGGCAAAGGGGATAATTTGTTCCGTTACCGAAACGCCGACGGCGGCTATGAGTACGTCTTAAAAGTGCCGAACCAAAGTTATTATAAAGTGGCATTGGATAAGGAAGGAAACGTTTTGGCTTCGCAGGAAGGGTACGGTAAATATCGTTACGACGAAAGTACCGATACCTTCTACAAAGACTCCTATAAGGAAGAAAAAGTAACGGTGGACGAAGAAGAAGTGACGAGATACGTTTTGGAAAGCGAAGCAGTCGAGCTCGGCAAGGTCAACCTCTTTGCCGACGAAAGTACCTATGCCTACGTCAATGCCGTCAAGAATCCGTCCTACACCATAGCGGGAGAAAAGTATATTTTGAACACCCTCGGCTTTTACGTCGATACCACCTCGATAGCTTCGCTGAACCTTACCGACATTAAGAAAAGGGTAAAAATCGACGATACCACCACGATGATAACTTTAGGTGATTACAGCGGAATCGACTTTTACTACAAAGACGAAACCGATACCGGCTTTACCTATTATTACGTCGATTATCGAGAGGAAGACGGGGTGTCTTATCTCTATGCCAACGGCATAGCTTCCTATTTGGACTCCTCCTCGCTCGGCGGTTTGAACGTGGACGGCTATATTGCGGAGAAATACATTCTTCATGACGACGGTATGTTACAGGCTTTATCGCCGGTGATTTCGGATACTTCGCTGACGGTCGGACAGCTGTTGGAATTAAAAGTAATCGGAGAACCGCTTGAAGATTGCAGTATTTTGGAAGCCGATACTTCGAAAAAAATAACGTATACCGACAACATCGGTTTAATTATTGCCATGGTCAATACCTTGATAGAAATGATAACCTACGCGCTCGTCGCTTTCACCGCACTGTCGTTATTCGTGTCTACCGCCATGATCGGTATCATCACTTACGTTTCCGTTGTGGAAAGAACCAAAGAAATCGGCGTCATTCGTTCGCTCGGCGGACGCAAGAGGGACGTATCCAACCTCTTTATTGCCGAAACCTTTATCATCGGTCTTGCGGCGGGGTTATTCGGCGTGGGTATAACCTATATTATTTCGTTGATACTGAATGCGGTTATCGGTAGCCTTACCGGTATCTATACCCTGTCCTCCTTCCCCGTATGGGAGGCGGCTATTATGGTCTGCCTGAGCGTTGCGCTTACCTCCGTTTCCGGCGTGTTCCCCGCAAGAAGTGCGGCAAAGAAAGATCCGGTGGTGGCGTTAAGAACAGAATAAAAAAATAATCGGTGCCGATTGTCAGTCGGATTTTTTTTCGCAGTCGTCTACGACTTTTATGTGACAAAAATAATTCCGACCGAGCACCGACGCCAAAGGAAAAAATAGGCGGTGCCGATTGTCAGTCGGATTTTTGCCGCAGTCGTCTACGACTTTTATGCGACAAAAATAATTCCGACCGAGCACCGACGCCAAAGGAAAGAATAGGCGGTGCCGATTGTCAGTCG
>DCGI01000099.1:33715-33912 GCA_002315475.1 Christensenella sp. UBA1782
GACCGAGCACCGACGCCAAAGGAAGGCACTCGTCCCGAGTTCCTTGTTATTTTTAGTTTATGGGGGCGCAAGGCTCCCCATACCCCCTTGTGGGGAAAAATCAAAAAGCGTGATTTTTGATTTTTCAATATTGATACTGTAAAACAGATGAAGAAGGCAGTACCGGAGGGGTGCGGTGCCGATTGTCGGTCGGATTT
>DCGI01000099.1:33960-47386 GCA_002315475.1 Christensenella sp. UBA1782
GACCGAGCACCGACGCCAAAGGAAGACACTCGTTCCGAGTGCTTTTTTCAAAAAAAGACATGGAAAGGTTATCGGAAAGAGAGTTGCGGAGGGGAAAATCTTTTTCCCGAAAAAGGGTTCCTCTCTGCAAATCTATATAAAAAATATTTACTTTTTTTGGGATGTTTGGTATAATAGACCTATGAAAAAGAAAAGTTTATTGGTTATGTTATCGGTCTGTATTTTGGGCGTGGGGTGTTTCCTGACGGGGTGCAGTGCCAAGGTGGAAAAGTATTATTCCGACGAAGAGATAGCGGCTTGCAAGACCGTTACTTATACGGCAAAGGGGGCTGTGCTTGCGTACGGGGGCGGGTTCGACCAAAACGACGAACAGAGGATGATTATCGTCAACAAGTCGATTGAGCTTTCGGGCGTGGAACATCCGAAAATGCTTTTCATGGCATCGGGACACATGGACGAAATCGAAGAAACGGAAAACTTTGTGGAACTGTATAAGCAGGCAGGTTGTACCACCGAAACGCTTGCTCCCTCGAAAGCCACCGCAGAGGAAATAGAAACCAAAATCGGTAACGCCGATATTATTTACGAAACGGGCGGGAATCTGAACTTTTTAAGTAAAACCTGGTCGGCAAGCGGCGTGTTTCCGTTGATACGGGAAGCCTTTGAAAGAGGGACGATTTTGGTCGGCGTCAGTACCGGTTGTATGTGTTGGGGCGACAGAGGATATGACTCCGCAGGCGAAAAAGAAGTGGTGCGTTTGGTGACCGATTTCCCGTTTATCGGCAAGGAAGCCGAATATGATTATTTTGACGCTACGGGTATCCTTCCGTTCTGTTTGGGAGTCCATTTCGACAATATCGCATACAGAACGTTCGGTTTTGAAGCGGTAAAACTCGATACGCCTTCTTTGTGTTTGGATAACGGAACGGCGGTCATTTATCGCGGAGGAAAATATCAATTTATGACCGATCCGACGACGCCGAATCGCAAAGCGACTTTTTACTATCCGGAAAGAGGCATTAAAAAAGTCGACGTCACGAACAATCCCGAATTGGTGGAAATCACCGATGCCTATTTACGGTTGAACGGCTATCAACCCCGTACGAAGTAAACAAAAAAAACAGCAAAAAAGCGTAGTGACCGAACGGGTAAAACTCCGACGGGACTACGCTTTTTTTATGGCGTTTTTTACAGAATATTGAGCTTGTCCAAGACTTCCAACAACGTCATGACTTGATTGCGTTTGCGTGCGTTAAAAGCGACGACAAAGTTTTTGGTACGGTTAAAATAGGCACCCTGTCCGCACGCACCGGTGATAGAATAACCGTTTTCGGAAAGTCTGCGGACGCCGAAGCCGTAGTGTGCGTTGTTCTCTCGGTTGACCGAAGCGGTAAGTCCCATGCGGATCCATTCTTCGCTGACGAGCTGTTTGCCGTTGTAGTTGCCGTCGTGTAACCATAGCCAGGCAAGTTTGGCGTAGTCTTGCGTACGCAACATCATACCCGTACCGCCCATGACGTGACCGTTCGGATCGTGGAGCATGGCGTAGTTTTTGAAGCCCATCGGCACGAAAAAGTGTTCGGCAAGGAAGGTTTCCACGTCTTTCTTTGCCAGCTTTTCCACGATGCGGGCGAGTACGTAATAGTTTTCGTCTTTGTAGTGAAAGACTTTTCCCGGCTCGTTTGTAAAGGGAACGGAAAAAACGGCGGTAAGATTGTCTTCCGCCGACCAAGCTTTTTCGCCTACGTCGAAGTCACCCGGCCCGCCGTCGAACTCCTCTTCGTTCGCCGTCCCCGTCAAATGATGCAGGAGATGGGAAATCGTCACTTTTTCCCAATTTTTATCGTAGTTTTCGGGGAAAAACTCTTTCAAAAGGTCGAAAACTTTGTCATCCGTTTGGATAAGTCCTCGATCGTAAAGAACGCCGAGCGCCAAGGCGACGGTGCTTTTCGTGGCGGAATAACAGGGGAACGGTTCCAAACGTTTATGAAGGATGCGGGAACGAATGTCCGGCTTTCCGTCGGTTTCGACGATACAGGAAACGGTGTGAATATTCCTCGTGAGGCACAAAGCGCGTGCGAGAAAGGTGACGAGCGAAAGGGGATTTTTCATAAAACTCCGCAGCAATTCTAAAAAGATAGGTAGAGTATAGCATAGATACTTCTCAAAAACAAGAAAAAAATTTCCGAAACGTTCGATTTCCTTCTTGACGAATTTTCTATGCGCGTGTATAATTAACGTGACTATTTATATATTTAAGTAGTTCAAGGAGGACTTTTTTGGTATGAGTACAAATTTAATCGGTTTGATTGTAGACGTGGCTGTCGTGGTCGTGGTGTTGCTGCTGATCATTCTCGGAACGTGGCGCGGACTGTATAAGCTGATTTTCGGCGTTATTTCCGGACTTGCCGCCATCGTGCTTGCCGTCGTATTGACAACCACCGTTACCAATTTAATCGTCGAAAAAACGGAGTTGGAAAAGACGTTGAATTCGGCAATTAACGAAACGGTCGTCAACGCCATTCCCGAAGAATTGGACGCAAAACAGGTAATTATTACCGTAAACGAAGACGGGACGATGACGATCATGCACAATGCGGACGAATACGATTCCATCAGTAGCTATCTCGAAAAGACGGGTAGTTCTTTGTCGATGTTGGGGAGCCTTTTCGATAAAGCCGCGACGAACGAGACCGCTTTGTCGATGGCGTCGTCGGGAGAAACCACGCAAACGACGTTGGCGAACCTCTGTTCGGCTCTCGCCACCACCTACATACTTTTGGCGGGCGTCTTTATAGCCTTGTGGATCGTCTTGTTTATCGTCATTCGGTTGTTGATGCTTTTGATTAAGAAAATCGTCAATCACACCTACGTGGGACATTTCATCGATAAACTGCTCGGCTTCGTGTTGGGTGCGGCACTGGGTATGTTGATCGTTTGGGGCGCGCTTGCCGTCATCAAAACTTTGGCGACATATACTTGGATTATCCCCGTCAACGAGGTGATAGCCGCTTCTACCGTAACGAAATTTCTTTTTGAGAACAACTATCTCTACATCTTACTCAACAGTGTCATCAATTTGGAAGAAGTCATTACCGGCTTAATCGGAAACTTCTCCTTTGCACAATAAGGAGGCAATACATGAAAGGTTGCTTTGGAAAAATTCTGACCGTCCTGCTCTGTCTGATACTCGGCGGGGTGCTGACGATCGGCGGCATTGCGGGGGCGGGCTATTGGTTCGTTACGAAGAAAGGCTCGATGGGCAACGTTGCGGAATGGACTTCGGGTTTGGGAAAAGATAACGGCGACGGCACGAAAACCCCCTATCTCAATATTTCGGAAGAGAATCAAAAGCTCAGTATTTTGGAGTTCGGGAAAGGCTTTGTGGAAAAGGTCACTTCGCTGGACACCTCGACCATCGGTTCTTTGGAAGACTATCTCGGTCTAACCACCGTCAGCGATTTATTGAATCAATATTTGGGCGTCGAAAAAGAAGACGTGCGGGCGTCCACCTTTTCCGGTTTGGGCGAAACGATCACCTCGAAATTGACGATCGGTACCGTTCTCGATAAGTTTGGCGGAAGTCTTCCCGACGAGATGCCGATTTTCAGTAACGAAACCTTCCTGAACGCCCCGATTACCGAAGCCTTTTCCGATTTGGGTAGTTATACGCTCGGGGACTTCTTAAAGATAGAGGACGATGCGAGCGGCGTGTTGTTGCAACTGCGCGATACCCCCATCGACGGCATCTCGGATAAGATTTCTACCCTTACCATCGGAGAAATCATCCCGCAGGACGAGAATACTTCGCCGATTATTTCGGCACTTTCCGACCTAACCATCGACGAACTCGGTGGGAGCAAATTCCAAGAAAAAATCAACGGTATCAAGCTCTCCGACGTCATGACGGGACTGAACGAAGACACCTCGAACGGCGTGCTGTATTCTTTGAAAGATTGCACGATCGGAGAACTGCAGGGTGCCGAAGCCGACGCAAAAATCAAGTCGATGTTTCTAAGTGATTTTATGGAAATCGACGCTTCTTCCACCGCCATTCTGCGGGCTTTGCAATATGCCTGTATCGAGAGTCAATACGTAGCCGCGAGCGAGATTCTATCGGCTGCGGGCAAGTATGCGCTCGGCACCGAAAAGGCGTATACTTATTTGGACGATACGGTGGTACGGGACGGAGAAACCTACTATCAAGTCTATTATTATCCGGAGGGTGCGGCGTACGAAATGGAAGAAGCCGAGAGCGGCGGTTTCTATAAAGTCAACGTTGCGGGAGAAAGTCTCTACGTGTACGCTTCCGACGTCGACAAAACCGAAGGAGATACCCTCTATACCAATAATCTGTATTGCTTCTTCTACAACGAAACGGGAGAACCCGTCCGCATGAGTAATACCGTACAAGCCGACAAGACGGCATACCTTTGGATACCCGTTTCCTTTATTACGGATATCGATTCTGCCACGAAGACGATAACGGCTTCTACTTATTATTTGTATACCGACGATTCTCATTCTAAGGCGTACGACGGTAAAATCGTCAAGACGGGCGAAACGGAGGATGCCGACAAAACGGCAATTTACGAATACAAACCTTTAATCGGTATCAACGATAAAATCGAAACGTTGGAGCTTGCCGACGCGGTGGAAATCGACGACGATTCTCCCGTACTGTTACGTTCTTTGCGGGATAAAGGAACGACCATCGTCGGGATCGCCGACGAGATCGATACCCTCCTGCTTTCCGAAGTGGTGGAAATCGATTCTTCCTCTCCGAAGATTTTACAAACGCTGAGTGAAAAGAACACCACCGTAACGGGTATCGGCGACGCTATGGACACCTTGAAGGTTTCCGAAATCATCGAGATAGACGATTCTTCCGCCAAGATTCTGCAGACGTTCAAAACCAAAGGCACCACCGTCAACGGTTTGGGCGACGCCATGAACGATTTGACCATCGGGGACGCCGTTGCGGTCGAGCCGACCTCTCCGCAAATATTGATTTCTTTGCAGGATAAGAAAATTACCGAGATGGGCGACGCAATGGGCGATTTGAAGATCAGCGAGGTGTTTGCCGCCGAAGACAGAGAGCAGGGTATTTTGTCCCTTATCGATGCCGAAACGAAGTTGGACGACATCTCCGACGAAGTCGCCCACGCAGTACAGCAATCCACCGTCGCCGTTTTGATTCAAACGGGCGTTATCGATTCCGACTCCTTCACGAGTATGAGCTCCATTCCCGACGACGGCGTGCGCGCTTTCATTTATAACAGCAGTATGACGACCATGATGGGTGGACTGATTGACTTCGTCGCAAACCCCGTCGTCGGCATGATGCCTAACTATGCGGCTATCAGTCCGAATACCGTCAATATCGCGGCGGGTAGTTATTCTTCTCTGACCGACTTTGTGGCGGCTTATCAACAGTACGACGTCATCAACTTTACCGGTTCGGTGACGGTTAGCATCGATGCGACCGCCGACGAACAATGGGCGGTACGGGACGGAACGGGTACGCTCTTGTACTATGCGATTCCGTTCTATTGCGTGGGTTCGGAGGACTATACCGTAACCTATTCGGGCGGTTCGGTACATATCGCCGTTTACGAAATCGAGGGTGGCGTTTATACCTATTCTTCTTTGCAGGCGGGATTCCACTTCGACAAATATGCGGCAAAACATTCCACGCCGTTCGTCGGTTTGGAAACCGGTATCGTGACGAGCTTTTCCTAAAAAACAAAAAGTTTATAAAAAAGGATTCCGTCGTTTGGCGGAATCCTTTTTTTGCGTTTTGATGTGCGAAAACGTATCTTTTACTTGTCGTCGTCCTCGTCGTCTTTCGTATCGTCCTCGTCTTCTTCTTCGTCTTCTTCGTCATCGGGGATATCGGATAAATCGTCGATATAATCGAAATCGTCCTCTTCCTTCTTTTTCTTTCCCTTGACGGGTTCTTCATCTTCGTCTTCTTCCTCTTCTTCCTCTTCTTGCAGTTCTTCCAAAGAAAGGCCGATATCGTCGTCCATATCGTCGTCGGTCGATTCGTCTAAGACTTCGTCTTCGGCGTTTTCGTCCCAATCGGGTTCGACGTCGTCGATATTCTGAGAAGATCTCCCTTCCTCGGCTTCTTCGGCGGCACACGCTTCGCAGATGGTTTCGCCTTCGTTCAGATGATTAAGGTGGCAACGGGGACAGATGTTTTCGTCTTCTTCGCTTTCACTGTCGATCAGTTCTTCGGCGTGAGAAATCCCGCGTAATTCTTCTTGACAAATCTGGCAATACTCTTCTTCTTCGAGAATGTAATTCAAATCGCATCTTGGACATTTTTTGTATTTAGGCATACTCCCTCCGCATTTGGTCTGTTTTTGTGGATATATTATATTGACATCGACGTAGTTTGTAAACTGTTTTTTCAATATTTTTTCGGATTTTTCGAAAAAAAAATTTCTCTCGGGGTTTTCTTACGAAAAAAGTATCGATTTTTCGGGTTCTCGCACGTGTGTGTAATAAATATATATATAAATTATTAAATAAGTATTGAATTTTTTGCGAAGTTGTGCTATCATTAGGATATGAAACTATGTACTTCTCGTTTGAACGGAAAAAGAATACGAAAAACGGCTTTTGTCGGAAGCTTGTTCGTTGTATTTCTTTTTGTATTTTTCCTCTCCGCCTTTTCTTCCTCGAAGGTTGTCGCTCGTGCGGCTTCGGTCGACTGGAACATGAAGGTTGCTTATTCGGAGCAGGTCGGATCTTCTCCCAAGTATTATGACTTACAGCAAGAAGATACCTACACGCAGGAAGATAAAAAAATCTTCTTTATGCTTTCGGGATTCGGAACCGACGATAACGCCGTTTACTATTATTACGTGGGAACGGCAGCCGTCGGCGATGCCGTCTTAAAGAGTGATTCTTTTACCTCGTGGAATACCTTGATCGGTGTGGAGTCCACGCCGCAGGAGTATGAGCAGGTTTCGTACTACATCGTCGGCTACGATATTGCGGACGAAGCAACCGACCTGTATATTTACTTCTGCAAAAAAGGTTTGGGTTCTTCTACCGAGTATTATCCCGTATCTTGGCACATCATCGTCAATACGTTAAACGGCGACGATAACGAAATCGTGGACATTTCCTGCGTTTATTCGGTCAACGGCGAAGATAAGGTGTATACCGGAGAATGGACGTCGGCACCGTTGACGTTCACCGTCAAAACCAAAGTCATGGGGGACGGAGAATACGTTTCGGGACGGGAAATCCTTTCGTATTCTCTGAACTTCAACAAGTATTACGAAGAGTACATCGAACAGAACGGACAGACCAACGACGGCAAAGCCGAAGCGTATGCGGCGCAAAAAGCCAACTGGTCTTTCTTGGGAAGCAATCGGGTTTCCATATCGGGTATCTCGCTGAACGGTTCTTATGTTTGGTTCCGCGTGACCGACATCTCCGGAAGTTTCCCTAAGTACCGTGCCTATCAGGATACCGACGGCAATAAAATCGGGATTCGGTTCGATCCGTATTCGCCCACCTTCCAAGTGACCGCCTTAAAAGTGGATAGGAGTATTTATGCGTCGGGTTCTTGGACGAGCGGAACGGTTTCTTTCGTTTTGACGAACACCAGTAAGTGTCCTTCCGATATAACCTTCAAGTATTCCAACAACGGCGGCATTTCGTACATGGATATCAAGTCTTCGGTTCGTGAAGGCGTCTTAACGGGAACGTTAGACATCGTATCTTCCACCGCGTCGTTGAAATTCCTTGCGGTCAACAGTGCCGGTAACGCATACGAGTACTCCCAAGTTTACGTCATTAACATTGACAGCGTCAAACCGCAAGCCTATGCGGAAGGGTTTACCACCGATCCCGACGTTTCTTCCAAAGAAAAACAATTGACGGCTTCTCCGTTAGAAATAACGGACGGCTTTAAGACGGAAACCGTTTCTTCTTTCGGCTATGCCAACGGAAACGTGATTTTCCGCGTATACAATCGTGACGTTGACGGAAAACAGGTCGTCAACAACAGCGGAAACACGTTTTATTATCAGGACGCTTCTTCGCGGGACGCTTATACGAACAACTGGACGAAAATGCAAAAGTCCGTCGTTACGATGGGCGGAGAAACCTATTTTGAATATGCCGCCACGTTGGACAGCGACATTTCCATGACGAAATACGTTTGTTTCAAAGTGGTCAGCGGTGCCGGTTTGGAAAGTGACGTGTTGGAAGTCAAAGTCGTGGTACTCAACAGCGTGTTCAGTATCGACCTGCCCGAAAACTATATAGAAGCCACCTACAGTAACGGATGGATTTCCGACCAAGCGACCATTTACGTCATCGTGCCGACCGATTCGAAGTCGGTCAGTAACGAATATACCCTTCCCACCACGCAGTATTCCTTCTATTATTGGAGTGAAGAATTGACGGGAGAAGGCACGATTGAACAAAAAATAAAGAGATTGGACGAAAACTCGGTAGCCAAAGGAACGCCGGTTTCCTTCGTGGAAGAAAAGAACGGCGTCGTCTACTGGAAATACAAGTTCTCGTTGGTCGCCAGTGCCAATAACTTCTTTAATATTCGCGGTATGAATGCGGCGGGAAAACTCAGCGTCAATTATAAGACGACCACCAATCCCGTAAAAATCGACGTACTGCCGCCCGAATACGAGGTGGAAGCCTTTATTTTCCCCATCAACAACAGCGACTACTTGCCTTCGAAAGCCGACGACTTATACAAAGAAGGTAAAATCATTAAGCTCAACACCGAAGACTACGATGCCAAAAACACCGACGACGCGAAGGGACTGAGCGGAAAATTCTACGCCTATAACTATATGGGGTGGGTGAACGGTTCTATTTCGTTGATTATCAAAATCAAAAAAGGCGTCAGCGACGTGTACCTAAAGGATATGGAATTTGCCAAAGACACCAACGGCAACCCGTTGTACAGCCAAAGCACCAAAGAATTGATTTGGCAGGAACAAAGCGGAAAGCACCCGTCCAACATGACGGGACAAGTAGGCGACGACGAATACTACTATTATTATATCACGTTCAATAAAGACGATGCCGAGAGCGACATTTTGACGAGAGAGTATCGTTTCCGTATCTATACGGGGAGCGGAATCTTTACGCAAATCGGATTTCAGGCAAACTTCGACACCACCGACCGTATCGGTTTGGCGGAGGTCGACATTCTTTCCGAAAATAACGAAAAAGTTTGGTACCTTTCCGAAGTCAACGGCGGAACGTTCAGCGATGCCGACTTTGCCGTTTGCGAAGAATACGGGTTATATTTCTCCAGTACGTTGGACAGTGAAAACATAGCCGATCACTACACCGTTTATTATACCTCGTTTACCGCTACCGACATATCGGTCAAGACGGGACAAACGATTACCGTACCGACGGGCGATCAGTTGCTTTCCTATGCCACCCTTGTCTATAACAACGAAGTGGCGGGTATGCGGTTTATGAAATTGCGTGAAGAAGGTATTTTCGGTTCCGTCGTTGCCGAAAAACGGCAGACGGTTTATTACGCCGTATATCTCGCAAGCCAATCGGTAGACTATCAGGGCGCGTTCCATAAGACCGACTTTTACGTCTTTGCCGTCGAGTACGATACGAGGACGATTACCCTTACGTACAGTTTTGCCTTGTCGAATGCGCAAGGAACCGACGAAATGGTATCGGGTACTTGGTATCGCGGTTCTTTGAACGTGGCGGTATCTTTGCCGTCCACTTCGGAAATCGACGGTCAAACCATTGCCATTGATTTGGATAAATATTCCTATTATTATATGCCCGTCGTATCGGCGTCCGTTATGGACTTGACCGACGATGAAATCAACGCCGCCATAGCCGTGGGAACGTGGGTGGAAGCCGAGGACGGACAATTCGAGAACGACGCCTTTAACTTTACCATTCCGTTCATCGATCAAAGTTTTCGCGGATATATCGCCCTTTCGGTCTGCAACAAAGCGGGATTCCGTTCGGCGGCGTTCGACTCTCGAAAATTGATTTTGATCGATAACACCGATCCCGACCTACGAGAAATCTTTACCGGTGTCAGCGGTGAAACGGTGGTAAACGACGAAACCAAAATCGTTTCGGTATACAGTAACACCGAAATCTATTTGGATGCGTCCGCCGTCTTTGCCGACAGAACGAGAGCCAACGTCAACTATTATTATTTCTATATGGGTTCTTCGTATTCCACTGCGGTAACCGAAATTCAATTCGTTTCCGAAACCAACCGAGAGGACGATACCGTTATGAAATTCACGTTATTGGAAGAAACCGACCAGCTGAACGTGTTTTCCAACGTGCTTGCTTTTAACGCTTCGGAATACTGCGTAGCTTATTACGTACTGTTTGCCAAGAATTCGGTTGCCACCGATTCTACGGGTTTTGACGGAGCATCCACCTATACCGACGTGGGTATTTTCGTCGATACCGTTTATAAATTCATTTACGATCCCAGCGTGCTTTCGGGTGCTTTGTCGGTCAATACCAATATTTCGGGATACGATTATGAAAACGACACCCAGATTGATTCTTACATTTGGGTAGACGAAGCGACCATCTTTTTGACTGCCACGCCGAACAAGGCTTCTCGGGACAGTAACGACTATTTGCGGTTCTGCTTCTCGGTCAACGGAGAAAACGGTACCTGGTATGACTATTTGGAAAACGGCGTCGTCAATTATTACAAAGCCAATACTTCTCACAAATTATCCTTTACCGCCAACAATCTTGCCGAGTATACCGACGCCGACGGCAATCATCCGTTTGAAAACGGTGTTACGGAGACCTTCCTGTTTCGTGCCTACAATCGTGCGGGAACGTATATCCAGTACAGTGACAGAAAGGTTTATATCGCCATCGACGAAACTCGTCCCGAGTTTGAAGTGACGATGACCGATAAAGACGGCGCACCCTATACGGGCGGCGTAACCAACGCCATCAGCGGAAGCGACGAGGAGAAAAAAGAACTTCCTTGGACGAGCGGACCGGTTACCGTTACGATTGATATTACCAAAATGC
Source organism: Christensenella sp. UBA1782 (assembly GCA_002315475.1). Taxonomy (GTDB): domain Bacteria; phylum Bacillota; class Clostridia; order Christensenellales; family DTU072; genus CAG-1782. The sequence continues at coordinate 45,013 of DCGI01000099.1, forward strand.
CGGCGAGCGGCGTAACCCTTCGCTATTACCTTATATATATTGAGGGGGATACCACCATCGACAACAAGGATAATCCGAAGGAAATTTTGGAATCCAAAGAAGGATTCGTCTTTACGACGGATATGTTGGACGGATTCAATTTGAATCGGGATGCCATCATCGTTATTACCGCCGAGAACCGAGGCAATCCGAATGCCGTAGAAGCTTTCGAAAAGCGTGTGCGTGTCAGCGTGGATCAAGTCGTGCCGACCTTCACCATGACGGGACTTGCCACCAATTCGGGCGCAAGTGCCACGAAGACGCTTATCAGCGGGCAGTGGACGAACTTCGATACCGTCGAAGTTACCAAAGCACCTTCCGTCGATAACGTTTCGTTGGTGACCTATACCTATACTTGGCAGGAAGCTACCATGGCGGAGCCTCTCGCTTCCACATGGTCGGATACCGAGGCGTCTATCAAGAAGACCAAGAGCGGAGAACTGATCGTTACCGCGACCACACAGTCCGGATTGACCTATACCGAAAGCTTTATCATCAACATTGATACCGTAGCTCCCGAAATCCAATTCGGCGGCGGTATTAACGTCATCGAAGGGGAAACCTATTATATCGACTTGCAAGTCATCGTCAAAGAAGCCAATATCAGTATTTGCGAATACATTACCGAAAAAGGCAAGACGAGAGGATTTGCCTTCGATCCGAAAGGATACGTTCTTTCGACCAGTAGCGTCAATAACTCGATTTTGTACGATAACGGCGCACCTTATCGCGGATACGTACATATTTTGGTGGTGGACTATGCCGGTAACAAAGCGGAGTTTGTTTTGTACATTCTGCCGTTTGCCTTGACGGTCAACACCATTACGTTATCCGACGAAGATTTGGCGCAGGTGGAAGAATACGATGCGATGTTACAACAGGCAAGGGACTACATGGAAGAAAGCCGTGTAACCTATTTTGAGAATTTGATTGCCCGTTTGCGTGACAGAATCGAAACGTTAAAAATCGAAATCGCCAATTATCAAGATTATTTGGAGAAACTTGCTTCTCGTGCGTCGTTCGAATTGCGTTCCGACTACGAAGAAATGTTCAAGTACCGTCAAACCTTTGAAAACTACGAAGTTTACGGGCAGAAGTGGATTCAAACCGCTATTACGGGGGACTCCACCAGCAAGTATTATGCGTACTATAAGAACTTCTTGAATCAATTTGATAAGCTCTTTGCGTTGAAAGAACAGGTGGAAAAGGTGGAAGCCGACGTTGTGGTACTGCCTGCCATCAATATGGTGGAGTCGGAAGATTATGAAGACATTTTGCGTGTCTACGACGAATACTACGATCTCACCCAAGACCAACGTTCTTGCTTCACCAGCAACCTTCTCAATAAACTGTACGACTTGAAAGAGTCTTGCGAAGTGTTGCTCCTTTCCGATAAGGATACGGGTGTGGAATTGGACGGTGACTTTGCTCCCGGTGCGACGGTAGACGTTACGCAATATACGTCTTCTACCGAAACCTATCAAAACGCCCAAAAGCTTTTGATGAATACGGTCAGCGAAGACGATCCGAGAGCGGTGGTGTCCATCTTCCGCGTTTCGCTTACGGGTGCTTATGCGCAAACTTCGGCAAGCGAAATCCGGGTGACTCTGCCCATTCCTTCCGACGCCTCCGATCCCGACCATTATTATAAGGATTATATCAATTTCGCCGTATACACCCTTTCGGACGACGGCTCGATGAAGTTGATTCAGGATACGGAAATTCAACCGGACGGCGAAAGCATCGTCTTCGGCACCGACAGTTTGGGCACGTTCGTCCTTTGCGTCAAAGCCAATATTCAGGGGACGGAAACGACGGAAAACACCTACGGCAACATTCTCGGGTTGGAACTGGATACCAAGATGATTCGGTATTTGATTTATGCGGGTGCCGCTCTCGTGGGCGTGTTACTCTTGATTATGTTGATAGCCGGTATCCGTCACAGAAGATTCTTAAACAGCTATAATCGTGCTTACAGAAACTCTATTTATAAAAAGCATGCGCATGGTGTGCCGAAGGGGAATAAGATAAAATAAAATGTGTTTTGGTTGGAAGAGGAAGCTAATAAAAAAACAGGACGAATTGTTGACGCAGGTTGCGAGGATTACACAAGAGAATCAGTCTCTCCGGGAGTTTATCGTGCAGACGTTGAATCTGTCGAATACTTCTTTGGTCAACGGGATAAACTCCACCTTGAAGGCGGTCATGGACAACGTCGCCAATATCAGTCGTAGTAACGAAACGAGGATTTTGGAAGTAAAGGCGCAGGTTAGTCATGATTTGGCGGAGATTCGGCAGGACAACGAAAAACAACTGACGGCTATGCGCGGCGTGG